>NZ_NHRP01000017.1:0-79854 GCF_002165385.1 Acinetobacter sp. WCHA39 | reverse complement strand
CAGTAAGTTTATTTCGCTACGGTTTGGACTATGTTCAAATGGCTATTCTACGTTTGATTGGTTTTGGAAAAAAAGAAGAATTTAAGAAAGTGCTAGCAATTTTAAGAAAGAAAAAGCCTGATAGGACAAGGGCCCTATGAAATTTGTCGTGTACAAAGTGAATATTTAAAAGATAAAGAATTTCTAGTCGCAGACCGTTTAACCGGTGCTGACTTTATGATGGGCTTTGGACTACATGCTTTAGTTCATCATATGGGACAAGGTGAAAATTATCCGCATATCCAACGTTATGTAGCAGGTTTAAGCCAACTACCTAGCTGGCAAGCCGCAGTACAAATTGAACAAAATGGTCTGAAAAGTCAAAAATAGCACAATTGTTTTTTTCAAGGCAATTGAGAAAAAGAATCGTCATTGACAAGTACATCTAGTTAAAAATAAGCTGACACATATTTAAATTAAACGCCCAATGAATTTCATCGGGCGTTCTCTATTTTAAAGATAAGGAATTACCATTATTTAAGACAAGTTTCGCCTATTCTTTCACTGCAAATTCCTATCAAAAGAGTGTGAATATCACGACGGTTACGTTGAAAGATATAATCAACTTTTGAATGAAAGAAACGTGACTAACGCACAGTAAGATTAAATTATTCCTCGGGGTATTAAACAAGTCATCTATATCATTTTAATAACATAAACACATATGCGTAAAAATCACGCCCCGCTTAACTGGCAATAGTTTTTGAACCCTTGTATAAAAGTTTAAACGAATCTAGCAAGTCTTTATTTAATGTTAATACTCATCCAGTATTGAGGTTTTTTATCTTTTCTTGCCTGTGATCTAGGTTGTAATACTCTAATTTCATACTCACCTGAAGCAGGTAAAATATAAATACCATTATCATCAAGCTCTGAAGAATATTCTCCAAGATTGATAGAGTCTTTTAATTGATTACCCCATAAGTAAGTTTCAACATTTCCTCCAGTCAACTTAACTTTTAACTTTTGCCCTTTTTTAGCATAAAATTTGTAGGAATCATACTTGTATCCATCTAGCCTTCCGTAATAATTTGCAGAGTCAGCTTTTTTTGCAAACTTAACTACAACAGTCTTTCGTATATCATTGTTATCATTTGCAAGTACGGCAGGGCTAAGCATAGTTAAAGTTAGGGCCATACAAGCACCAGCTAGTAATTTCGTATTCGCTATTTTCATAAGGTTACCTTAATTCTTGTATCGCCCCTGACATAGTAACATAAGTAATAAGTAACCATGAATTATGGAACAAAAATGTGAATAGTCACCAAAATTCTAGACACACATAACTATCTTTTGATAGACCCTCTCATAATCTAATGAAGAACGTTGACCGTTGGAACTAGGCCGCGTTTGAATTGCAGAACACCTCAATATATTCAAAGATATTAGACCTGGCTTCAGTTCTTGCTATATATTTTCTTCTTAATTCTTTCTTGTTTTAACAACTGAAAGAAACTCTAAGGAACAGCAACAGCAACAGCAACAGCAACAGCAACTGTGCTGGAAATTAACTGTCCTGATATGAGAGCATTAAAAATACTTAGATCAACAAGATCCAATCAAAGTACAACAATTTTCAGATTAAGAACGTATCAAACAACTGGAACACGAAAATAAAGAACTGCATCGTGCTAATGACATTCTACGTAAGGCAGCCGCTTTTTTCGGCCAGGCGGAGCTCGACCGCCCACACAAATAGTGATGGATTTTATCCATAATAAGGCGTTATATGGTGTTGAGGCAATTTGTAGAATTTTACCTATCGCAGCTTCAACCTATTACCGAACTCTAGTCCTCTGTGATGAGAAGCATTGCTTCGCAAGGGAACATCGAGCGAAACGAGATTTACATGACTTGCATCATAGTGCACTGGGTTATGTATCACCTTTTGATTTTGAAGCAATGTCATATGATAAGATTAACCCGTTAGGTCAGGTGGCCTAACTTAAATAAAAAGTCTCCGACAAACCCGGTATGGTTCAGTTAAAGAGTAAGAAAAATATTGGGGTAAAATCGCTTTTTGTCAAAAGAAAACAGTGTTCGTTCTAATTTATTACTTTCCTCAGAACCCACATCGACTTAAAATCATGAACACTTTTGATGATAAAGAAGTAAGTCCCGTGTCAGACCATTTGGAAAACGAATTTGAGCTAAGTAATGAGGAAATGCATCTCTATAGTCGTCAGATTTTATTAGATGGTTGGGATATCGAAGCACAAGAAAAACTAAAACTCGCCAATGTGCTAATAATCGGCGCAGGTGGTATCGGTTGTACCAGTGCTGAGCTGTTGGTACGTGCAGGTGTAGGTAAAATTACCATTGTCGATGCCGATACGATTGAAATGAGTAATCTGCAAAGACAAATTGCCTTTACGACAAAAGATTTAGGTCGATACAAAGCCGAAATACTGGCAAAGCATCTAAAAGACATTAATCCGCATATACAAGTTAGCTATCAAAATATACGATTCGATGAAACGAATGCTGATGAACTTGTACAGCATCAAGATGTAGTCTTAGATGGTTGCGATAATTTTACGACTCGTTATCTAGTGAATGCGGTGTGTAGAAAACATCAAGTACCGCTTATCAGTGCGTCAGCCATTGGTTTTGAAGGGCAACTGTTTATGGTGGATGCTGATTCAGCTTGTTATGAATGCCTGTTTCCGAAAGAAGATCATGCCAATGAAGGATTACGTTGTGCGGAGTCAGGTGTATTAGCTACCACTCCTGTAATGATAGCGTCATTACAAGCGCATCACACTTTGTTGTTTTTAGGACTTGGTCTGACACCATTAAAGCAAAAATTGTTGCTTTGGAATGGTTTAAATCTATCGCAACGCATTCTTAAATTTGAAAAAGATGTAAATTGTCCAGTTTGTCAGGCAAGTTGATCGGTAAATTGAGCAAAATTTGCTAAACTAAGACCATCTGTAAGGCAATGAAAGATTATGAAAAGAAATATTTTATTCGATGGATTACGTTCTGTTGCACGTATAGGTGAAACAGTTATTGTTGCGGCACAAGCAGGTGTGAAATATGCAACTGAAAAACCAAGTAATGCAAAGCTCATGCGTGAGACCTTTGAGTCGCTTGGTTCAACATATATTAAATTGGGTCAATTTATTGCCAGTACGCCGTCTTTATTCCCTCGTGAATACGTTCAGGAATTCCAAGGCTGTTTAGATCAAACGCCAACCTTACCATTTAGCTATATCCAACAAGTATTAGCTGAAGAATTTGAAGGCCGTAATCTGAATGAAATTTTTAGTTTTATCGATGAAAAGCCACTAGCTTCAGCTTCAATTGCACAAGTCCATGCCGCTCGACTAGTTACGGGTGAAGATGTGGTATTAAAGGTGCAAAAACCTGGTGTTGAAACCATTTTATACACTGATTTAAATGTCGTACATTGGGCTACAAAACTATTAGAAAAAGCCGTTCCTAAAATTAAGTTTGCTTCACTTTCTGAAATTGTGGATGAGATCAAAACACGTATGGTACGTGAAGTTGATTTTATTGAAGAAGCACAGAATCTGGATGACTTTATTCAATATTTAAATGTGTCAGGTAACCAAGCGGCAACTGCACCAAAAGTTTATCATCAATTTTCAACGCGCCGTGTACTTACCATGCAGCGCTTGTACGGGGTGTCATTAACTGATTTTGATGTTGTTAAAAAATATGCCAAAGACCCAACACAAGTTCTGATTACTGCAATGAATACTTGGTTTGGTAGTCTCATGCTATGTAAGAGTTTCCATGCTGATTTACACGCTGGAAATCTGATGTTACTTGAAGATGGTCGTATTGGTTTTATTGATTTTGGTATTGTTGGTCAGTTAAACCCTGAAGTTTGGACAGCATGTATGGCATTTATGGATGCATTACAGCATACCAATTATATCGCGATGGCTGAGAATATGCTGAAAATGGGCATGACTCATCAGAAAATTGACACTCAAGTCTTGGCTGATGATTTAGAGCGTTTATTTAGTGGTGTATTACTGGCAGATCCGCAAGAAATTCTCAGTTCCAATCCAGCAGATTTGAATGACATTATGATGGATATGGTGGCTGTCGGTGAACGTCATGGTATCAAATTCCCGCGAGACTTCGCTTTGTTATTCAAGCAAATGCTATATTTTGATCGTTTCATGCGTGTTCTCGCACCGTATACCGATATTTATGCTGACCAACGTTTAAAAATGGTTCACAATATTGAACCTGCTTCGTTTTTAAAGCATTAATTTATTTATCGGTTCATTAGGTCATTATGGATGCCATTATAATTGAAGGGTTGAAGGTGGATACTGTGGTTGGCTGTTTCAACTGGGAACGCCAAATTATTCAACCTTTGATGCTAGATCTCATCATTCATAATGATCTATCACACGCTGCATACTCGGATGAGTTGGAAGATACGCTCAACTATGCGCAAATCTGTGAGCTTGCAGCCCAAGTTATACGGGAGGCTAAACCGAAACTGATTGAGCACGCCGCACAATTGGTACTTGAATGTTTATTTACGACTTTCCCCACGATCGAATCGATCAGTATCACCATTCGCAAACCCGCCATCATTGCACAAGCCAATGCAGTAGGAATTCGCCTTGAACGCAACAGAAACAATTTTTGCGCTCGCATTGGCGAGTAACCTCAAACAAAAACAAAATTTCACTTTTGCTTATCAACAGATATTAAGCTTAGGTATAGTGGAATTTTCTTCAATTTATAGAATCCCATGTCGGGATCGTGTTGGTGCCGATTATTGGAATTCAGCTTGTTTATTAAAAAGTCGACTGAATGTTGATGAGATCACTGAAACCCTGAAAAACTTAGAAGCACAATCTGGTCGAGTTCGTCCATCACATAATATTAGCTTGGATATTGATGTGATTGCTTGGGGGGAGACTTTAGAAGATATGCAATTTAATCCAAAAAAGTTACCATTAGCCTTAGATGTTAAAATTCCACTTTATGATTTGTGGCAGGTTCCAGATTTAGATTACGATAGGAAAAATTCTTATCCCGTTATTTCTATCTAACACTATAATAATAGGAACAATATTCCATGAATAAAATTTCATTGTTAGTAGGTTTTACAATTTTACTTTCAGGCTGTGCTGCCATGAGTGTTGAACAATGTAAAACTGCAAATTGGTTTAATGTTGGAGAAAAAGATGGTGCAGCAGGACGGGAATCTCGATTAGATAAATATTATTCTTCTTGTCAAAAAGCCAATATTGTGCCGAATCAAAAGCTTTATGAACAAGGTTACCAAAAAGGTTTGGGCTATTACTGCCGACCAGAAACCATTTTTAATGAAGCGTTAGAAGGGCGTGGTGATTTTCGTATGTGTCCGTTAGACAAGCGTGAGTCTTTGCGAATATATTATCAAGTTGCAAATGGCTACTACCAAGCAAACGCGGAGTTTGATCGCTCACAAAATGATATTAACTATTATTTAAAAGAGTTAGAGCGTAAAGACTTATCTGTTAAGGATCGTGATGATTATAGAAAACGTTTATATGATTTGCGCATCAATAGCAGCAGAGTTCAATCACGTTATCAAGATGCAGTTCGAAATTTGGAACGTTTTAAAGCTGAACGTGGGTTGCGCTAATTTTTAAATAGAATTATTTAAATTGATTGAAGTAATAAAAAAAGGGGAATGATGAAGTTACAATTTCCCCTTTTTTATTTATAAATAATAACTGGTTTTAGTCATTAATTTTGATATAGCTGTCATGGTAATACGCACAGGTACAGGTAGATCAACACCTCCAGCCTTTAAGGCTGTATCGCGGTGGTGTAATTCATCTTCATTCATTTGTTCTAAAATTTTACGTGAACGATCATCATGAGATGGAAGTTGTTGAATATGTTCCTGTAGATGTTGGCTGACTTGGCGTTCGGTTTCAGCGACAAACCCTAAGCTATATTTGTCACCTGCAATACCTGCTATTGCGCCCATACCATAAGATAAACCATACCAAATTGGATTGAGTACGCTCGTATGACTGTCTAATTCTCTTAAACGATCTTCACACCAAGCGAGATGATCTTGTTCTTCTATCGCAGCTTGTTGCATTTCTTCTCGAACATGGGGTAGTTTTGCAGTGAGCGCCTGACCATGATAAAGCGCTTGCGCACAGACTTCGCCACTATGATTGACACGCATTAAACCTGCTACATGGCGAGCATCGCTAACACATAATTGTGAAGGTTCTGAATTTGCTGGATTAGATCGCTGAGCAGCAGTTGCCCCTGGCACCAAGCTACGAAGCGCCTGATCAAAAGAATTAATAAGTTTATCGATACCTGTAAAATGACGCATATATTAATCCTCTAAAGTATAGGGTGCATTTTCTAACAACGGTTTTAAACGCTTTAATAACCAAAATGAGAAAATTGCACTTAAAACTGCAGTAATCGTAAATAATATTTTAATATCAATTTTTAAAACGCTTAAGATTAAAATTGAGAAAACTGCAGAAGAAACCATAAATACAGCATTTAGAATATTATTTGCGGCCACTACACGCGCACGGTGAGAACGTGGTGAGTAAGCTTGCATCATTGCATATAGCGGCACAATATAAAATCCACCACTAATACCTAATAAAGTCACGGCAAGCATGACATGATAGTACACGGCACCTTGGGTAAAAATATCTTTTAAACTCAGTAAATCGCCAGTTCGCTCAGGAACAAAAGAGAGGCTCGCTGCTAAATACAAAGCAAAGATCGTTAACCCAATCGCACCGTAAGGTACCATTTTAATATTGATCTCTGTACCACCGATACGTCTGCACAGTAAAGAACCTACACCAATACCAACAGAGAAAAAGGTGAGGAGTAGACTGACAACGTTTTCAGAAGCATGCAGGTTTTGTTGGGTCAATTGAGGAATTTGAGTTAAATAGGTTGCGCCATAAAACCAATACCAAGAATTACCGAGCAAAACAATAAATATGATTGGAAGGCTTTTAGCATATTTTAAAGTTTGAAAACTTGTACGAAAAAAATTCCAGTCAATTTGTAAATCTGGCGCTGCAACCTTTTGAGGTAAAATAAATCGGCTACATAAATAGCCTAAGCAAGCTATGATGACAACAGTGACACTAATCCACAATAAATTTCCTTCCGATGATGCAATGACTGCGCCTCCAAGAATCATTCCTAATAATATTGCGATCGATGTACCTGATTGGAAAAGTGCATTACCAGACATCAATTCTTCTTGTTTTAGAATTTCTGGTAAAATCGCATATTTGATTGGACCAAAACAAGTTGAATGCGTCCCCATCAGAAATAATGCAAAAAGTAGTAACCATAAATTTCCAAGCAAGAACCCCGCGGTTCCAATCAACATAATGATAATTTCTAATATTTTTATAAAGCGAATGAGTTGAGATCTTTCATATTTATCAGCAATTTGCCCAGCAGTTGCAGAAAAGAAAAAGTAAGGCAAGATAAATAATAAGGCAGCTAGATTATTGAGTGTACTGACGGGGGCACTTTGTTGCTGGATCCAACCATAAGTGATCACTAAAAGTAGAGCTTGCTTAAAAACATTGTCATTTAAGGCTCCAAAAAACTGAGTGAAAAACATCGGTGCAAACCGACGTGATGTCATTAAGTGCTCATCTTGTTTCATTGTGTGTTCACTTCATTGTGTTTTATAAAAAAATGTGACGTACTGTAAAAATGCTACAAAATGCATGTATGATACTTTGATATTTGATTGGATGAAAATCAAAGATTTGAAGTATTTTCACCAGTCACAAATGATAAATTAAAAATAAGTTTAGAGTTCTACATGTCATCTAAAGCTAATTTTAAACAGTTAACGTTGGTTCATTCTATGCATTTAATATTTAAAATGCAGAGCTTTCCTAAACTTATTTGTAGCACTTTTTTAATTACTTCTTTTATATCAGCTGCTTGTGCGCAAGAACAATTAACAGATACATCAAATAATAAAACCCTAGACCAACAGTCTTTGAATCAAGTTAAATCTGATCAAAGTACTGAGGATACATCAACTGTTTTATCAAGCAGTACAAATCAGTCTCTTGCTAATCAAGCCGAACAAGACAGCTTGTTGGCATTGAAACAGCAAGAGCAGTCTAATAATCAGATTAATGAATTAAAACCGATTCAGCTTGATGATAATTTAGAAAATTTGCCAGTTATCCCTGTTGACCAAACAATGGCGAATGAAATTTTTCGTGAGGCTGAGAATGCAAAAAATGAGGCCCAAGCTTATCGAGAAAGTACGTCAAAAAATCCACCAATAGTTATTAAAGACATTTCACCGCCTGAACTGATAGAAATTACTAAGGCTCCAGTGGATATTAATCTGCTGATGCAAGATATTCAAACCGACAGTAAGATTGTCGTTGAAGCAAATGAAACGGGTAGAACACTACCAGAGTTTCAAACACAAAGTGATCAGCCTAAAGAAAAAGTCGGTTTCTTCCGAAAAATATGGAATCGTTTTCACCCAGATAGTTTGATGGGTGCAGAGAAAATTCCGCGTATTACTGCTGATGTCGCTGGCGCGCCTCCTGCGTTGGCTGCAAATATAAAAGCAAAACTATCAAGTTTTACTCAAGAATCTTTTGAAGACTTTAACACCGCTTTACCTCAGTTAAGAGTGTTGACCAATCAGGCTGCACAAGCTGTAGGCTACTATAATGCCACGTATAAATTTGAAAGGGTAAGTGATAATAAAGTTAAAGTCATTGTCACACCGAATGAACCCGTCCGTATTAAAGAGCAAAATATTGAATTTTCTGGTGCGGGTGAAAACCTGCCTCACTTCCAAGTTTTACGCTTGATCCCAGAACAAGAAAAAGGGGATATCTTTAATCACGGTAAATATGAAACAACAAAAACAAAGATAGTGAATGCCGCATCGGATAACGGTTTTTTTGATAGTTATTGGCGTTTGCATGATGTCAAAATTACCCAGCCAGAAAAAGTAGCTGAAATTAATCTAAAATATGAGACGGGCGAGCGATATAAACTTAAACAAGTTGAGTATCGTATGAGCGATCCAACTAAGCCATTGCCTTTAACTCAAAAAGTTTTAGATAGTTTGGCACCTTGGAAAGAGGGTGATGACTATGCATTTTGGCGTGTAAATGCCTTAGCAAATAACTTAACGAATACACGTTACTTTAATTACACATTGGTAGATACGATTAAACCTGATCCAGTTCAGCCTACTTTAGAGTTAGCGCCAGATCTTCAAGCTTTAGTCGATCAACAGAAAATCCAACAATCTCAATTGCTAAATAGTCAACAGAAAGCAGAATTGGCAAGACAAAAAGTAACTTCTGCACAACAAGTGACGCAAAATGTCGTTGATGAAACACAATTCTCTGGAGGTCAACCCCCTCAAGCCTATGCTCTAGCACGCTCTATGCCCTTATCACATGAACATGATGATGAAGAAGATGAACGCCGGAAATTAGAAGAGCAAACGAGAATTGAGAAAAAAATTCCAGTCGTAGTAACGCTTAATGCCGACCGTTTGAATAGTTTAGAAACTGGTATTGGTTACGGTACAGACACGGGTGCTCGTGTGCGTAGTCAATACAGACGAGCAATTGTAAATAAGTATGGTCATGCATTTGATGCCAACATTGAGGTGTCGCAAATTCGTCAATCTATAGATGGGCGATATAGCATTCCTTATAAACATCCGTTAAATGATTATTTTAATGTTGTCGGTGGTTACGAGCGTGAAGAGCGCAATGACATTGGTCCAGATATTAATTTATTGGTTGAGTCCGCTGTTTTAGGTGGTGAACGTGTTATTAAAAATCCTTTGGGTGATTGGCAACACATCATTGGTTTACGTTACCGTTTAGATCGACTAACTAAAAAAGGTGATATTGATATCAATGAATTACCTGACGCTTTTAAAGTATCAGGGATTGATTCGGAACAAGAATCCTTGTTATTTGGATATGAACTTTCTAAGACCAATAGTAATTCCCTCTTGAATCCAACCAAAGGTTTTAAGCAAACCTACAAGCTTGAATTAGGGACAGAGTCATTATTATCAAATGCAAATATGGCAATTTTGACAGGTGGATGGCGTTTTATTTATTCATTGGGTGAAAATGAAAATCACCAATTTGTAGGTCGAGCTGACACCAGTTATATTTTCACAGATGATTTTAAAAAAGTGCCTTATAACCTCCGTTTCTTTACAGGTGGAGACCAGTCCTTACGCGGTTTCGATTACAAAAGTCTTTCGCCAGAGGAGAACGGTTTTAAAATCGGTGGACAAGCTTTAGGCGTAGGATCTTTAGAGTACAATTATCAGTTTAAAGATGGTTGGCGAGCAGCAATTTTCTCTGATTTTGGTAACTCATATGACAAACAGTTTAGTAACCCAACCGAATATAGTATTGGTGTTGGTATCCGTTGGAGATCACCAATAGGACCAATACGACTTGATGTGGCATCTGGTATTTCCAATGACAATAACCCGATCCGATTACATTTTTTCATCGGCCCACAGCTTTAATAATTTAAAAACATCCTTTAGAAAAGCTCAAACAATTTTAGGTTGATTATGACGGAAGTAGAACCGCAACTAACGCCACCAGTTGGACCAAGACCAGAACGACGCATCGTGAGAAGTGTTGCTTTAATTTTGTCGATCATACTTTTGTTATTGGTTAGCTCTTTAATCGTTATGATTTCTACCGACAAAGGCAGTCGTTTTTTATTAGATCGGGTACTGCAAAGCCAAAAAATGATTCGTTATGAATATGAGGGTGGAAATTTACTCAGAGGAATCATCCTTAAGAATGTTTTAGTTCAATTAAAAGCTGTAGATGTTACTTTGGATCGTGCTGATGTTTCTCTTGGTTGGCGCGCAATCTTAAATAAAGAAATACATTTAAGTCATGCTGATGTACGTAATCTGAAAGTGATCAACAAAAAATCGCCTTCAGGTAAGCCATTTGCCTTTGATGCAATCAAACTTCCATTCGTATTGCGTGTAGATGAAGCAACTCTTGATCATCTTGAGATTAAAACTCAAACATCGAAAGTTGGTTTTAATGATATTTACTTGAAAGATGCCCTATGGTCTGGAACCAAATTAGAGTTTAAGGATTCTAAAATGGATATGGGATATTTGGCAGTCAAACACGCCACAGGGAAAATGGATTTTAGTGGTAAATATCCAATTAATGCGAAAGCAGATCTAATTATTCCATCGTTAAAAAGTTTAAATATTCATACTATTAAAGTTGTTGCAGCGGGATCTTTAGATACATTAAAAGCAGGTATCGCAACACAGACCCCAGATTTATTAACAGGTTGGGCTGTTATACACCCAGTGCGTGATCACGTACCGATGCAAGGCGAACTGCTTTTTAAAAATTATCATTTACCTTTGTTGCAAGAACAGAAATTATTTGCCAAAGATGGTGTTGCAAGATTTAGCGGCGATATTCGAAAATTGGTTCTAAATCTAGATACCGATTTGACAGGTGAGCAAATCCCCGAAGGTAAATACAATGCTTTAATGGAGACAGACCTAAAGAATCAATTGAATATTCAAGACTTTAATGGTCAGTTAATGGGTGGATCGATTGCGCTCAAAGGTTTAGTCAATTGGCATGAGCATGTTTCATGGGATATTCAAGGTCGTTTGGATCATTTAAACCCTAAAGATAAAACAGTTCCGCAAATCGCAAAGGATTTTTTACCGCCTAATTTAGATGCTCATTTAAGTTCATCTGGGTCTATGGAAAAAGGTTTAGCTTTAAGTGCACAGCTTGCTTTTGATCAATATGAAACTTGGGCTGTTAAACTCAATCAAGCTGCATCCAAAGATCACAAACCACAGCCGATGCTATTAAATGTGGCATGGAAAAATATAGATCGGGCAGTTCCTTATATTGGTTGGTTGACTAGCGAAGACGGTCATACCGACATCGCCTTAAAACAAGGTCAACAAGATATCTATGTTTCTACAACAGTGAAACCTCATGAGAAAGCATTATTACCAACGGGTAAATATGATGCCCGTCTTGATATAAAATCAAATCTACTGAATGTTGAAAACTTTCGTTATCAGGCTGCGAAAGGGAGTTTATCTGGGCAAGCAAAAGTTAAACTACCTACTGAAAAGCAACAGTTAGCCTGGCAGGCTCAGCTTAAAGCCAAGAATTTTAATCCACAAACAGTCGTTGCTACTGCACCTGTTAATTTATTAAATGGCGATATTAAAGCAACTGGTTTTGCAAAACCGAATCGACAGATCATTCAATTTGATCGTATTGATTTAAAAGGTCAAATTGTTCAGTCAGATCGTATAGAAACCGTTGCATTAAAAGGCAAAAGTACAGTCGCTTTAATGTTTAATGATCAGAAGTCTGGTGGAGGTTTTAAAAGTTTTGCAGTTGATTACAACGGTTCATTAAATGCATTAAATCAAGGCAATGGACTGTTGAAAATCAACGTAGCAGGAACACCAGAATATATAAAAATTAATGAGTTAAAACATGATGGCGTGGCAGGTAAGATTTTTGCTACAGGTGCTGTGAACCTAAAAGATAAACTTGGTTGGGATATCAATGCATCTTTAGTACACTTCAAACCACAGTATTTTGTTTCAACACTTAAAGGTGAACTCTCAGGGCATGTTAAAACACAAGGTGTTTGGTCTGAAAAGCTGAAGCGCATCGATATTCGGGATTTAAACGCGGCAGGTTTTCTGAATAATAAACCTGTTCGTGGTCGTGGTAACCTTACTTTGTTGCTAGACTCCAACCAGAAAGGTTTTTTACCGCAACAGTTTGAAGCCAATAACTTATTTTTTGCCTATGCTCAGAACCAGTTACAAGCCACAGGCAATGCACAAAGTTTAAGAGTGAAACTAAATGCTCCAGCCTTGTATGAGATTTATCCAGGTTTGCAAGGTCGTGCCTACGGCGTTTTAAACGTTCAATCACAACCACGTTTAAAAGCAACAGCAAATATTGCCGTGGATAATTTCGCATTTAAGGATGTGGCAAGCGTTAAATCGCTGCGTATTCAGGGTGAATTGCCGACTTCTGAAGCAATACCTACATTATTAGTTGCCAAAGTTGATCATTTACGTAGTGGTAATCGTGAAATAGAAAATGCAACGATTAATTTGGGTGGTACGCGCAAAGCACATGTATTAAAAGTTGAAAGTAATAATCGCCAATCTAATTTTTATGTACAGCTTGCAGGTGGTTTCAATCAGAACAATGAATGGTTAGGACAATTACAAAAAGGTCACTTTAAATCACGCCGTATTGATTTAGTACAAAATCAAAGTGCAGCGATCATTTATTCTGCAGCCCAGTCTGAACTTTATATTGGACAGCATTGTTGGCAAAGTCTGCATAGTCAGGTTTGTTTAGATCAATCGGCACGTATTAGCCAAAATAAAGGTAATTTTTCAGTTGTTACTAAAAATCTAGATTTAAATGATTTTGCGGTATTTATGCCAGAAGGTTTAGCAGTTACTGGTCAACTGAATGGTTATGCTCGAGCTTCGTGGGCTAAAGGTAGTCGCCCAAAACTAGATGCAAGTTTAGTCACTCGTAAAGGAGCATTTGGCCTTGCACCTGATGATCCTCAAGATATTGCGACCACAGTCACCTATGATGAATTGAGCTTAATTGCGAAAAGTGTCAATGATGGCTTATTATTCCGTGTGGACATGAAAACACCGGACATTGGTACAGGTTACGCTAACGTGATCGTGAATCCATTTCAAAATGGAATGCCAATGCGTGGTGAAGTGGCTTTTGATGATGTACAACTCAAAGTATTCAAGCCATTTATTAAAGATGTACGCTCAATGGCGGGCACGCTTGCACTGGCTGGAAAAATTAATGGTACACTCACTCAACCTCAATTTACAGGTGAAATGCGCTTAAAAAATGGCGCAATTAGTATGATTTCACTGCCTGTAAATTTAAACAACATTCAGCTTTATTCATCTATTCGACAAGATTCAGCCAGTATTGATGGTGCGTTCAACAGTGGACAAGGGGTTGGGCGATTAAAAGGTAGCTTTGACTGGAAAGAAGAACCCCATCTGGCATTAACCTTAAAAGGTGATAACCTATTGATTCGTCAGGCACCGATGATCACTGCAATTGTCCAGCCTGATTTAAGCCTCGATGTTTATCCATTTGATCAGCGCTTAAGCTTGAAAGGGTCAATTGATGTTCCTCGCGCGCGTATTTCAATGCCAGAGACTACCGCACCAGTTGTAAATATTTCACCAGATGTACGAGTTGTACAGCAAGGACAAGATTTACTTTCGACATTGAAAGCAGCTAAACCGTGGGATATTCGTGCGGATATGACTCTGACATTGGGCAATCAAGTGATCTTCCAAGGTTTTGAAAGTAATATTCCATTGGTTGGTCGCTTGCATTTATCACAACGTGGTTTAGAAACTGCAATGCGAGCAAATGGTGCAATTGGCGTGAGTCAGAAAGTGAAGATTGAAGCTTATGGTCAAAGCTTAGATTTGAACCGCGCAATCGCACGTTTTAATGGTCCACTTGCGAATCCGACACTTGATATTGATGCGAATAAATCAGTCCAAGGTAGTATGGTTGGTTTACGTGTGACTGGGACAGCAACCGTTCCAAATGTTCAAATTTATAATGATGCAGGTTTATCTGAACAAGAAGCATTGAATGCATTGGTCACAGGTCGTATCAATGAAGGAAGTAGCGGCCTAAGTAATACAGAAGGCTTTAAATCTGATGTAAACAATACCATTGCAGCCGCAGGCATCAGTATGGGCTTAGGAGGAACACGGGCGTTAACGAATCAGATTGGTCGAACATTTGGTCTCAGTGGTTTAGCACTTGATGCACAGGGTACAGGTGATGACACTCAAGTGAGTTTAACGGGCTATATCACGCCAGACCTGTTTATTCGTTATGGCATAGGCGTGTTTACACCTGTAAATAAATTGACCTTGCGTTATCAAATGAATCGCCGTTTATACTTAGAAGCAAGTCAATCTTTAGAGAGAGCCATTGACGTATTCTATAATTGGCGTTTTTAAAGCTTTTTTAGAAAACCTGTTTTATGAAAATAAAGCAGGTTTTTTTATGCTAGGTATTTTTAAAAATATGCTAAAATAAAAATAAGCTATTGATAAATATATAGATTAATGACATTTTTTGGAGAGAGTGGATGAAACCTGTCACTTTAAGTCAACTTTTGGCAACTATAGGCTTAATATTACTCAGCTTTACATTCCAAGCAAATGCTAAAGAATACTATAAGTGGGTTGACGCACGTGGTGTAACAACATATTCAGCAACACCACCTCCAACTCAGAAGCAAGATCCTCAACTTGATCCAACTAAAAAAAATGTAAATGCAACAGTGACAACTCTCAGTGAAATAAATGTTTCCGTGCCCAATAACAAAGAACAAAAAAATGTTCCAACGGTAACAACCCAAACAGTGAAATCAACAGGTACAACTACTGCAACCTCAAATGCAACCATTACAGCTGCTAGCGAAGCACTGATCCCTGTGAAGAATTGCAATGGTGTAAGATGTTGGGATACGAAAGGTAAACCTTATAATTTAGTTGCTGGCACAACCTATCTTTCTTCTACAGGCGGTAAATGTCAGAAAATGGGTAATAGCATGCGTTGCAGTAAATGATTTGTATTATTTTATTGCAGCTCATACGGATTTAAACGCTTCTTTTTTGCAAAATGAACAACTTTCAGTATGATGTGTGCATCAAATTAATCGCAGTACGATGATGAAAAAAGTTTTTTTGATTGCAATAGGTTTGGTGCTAGTTGGTTGTGCAGATAAAAAGCAATTAACTCCAGCAGAACAGTGGCATGGTTATTGTGTCAGTGTGGGCAATGCAGCGCGTTCAATTACTTTGGACCGTCAAAATGGCATTGAACAAAAGCAAGCAAAAGAACATGCAGATAAAATTGAAGATGAAACAACACGTAAATTTATCTTTGAAATTATTGAAACGGTATATGCAATGCCAATCGACCAACTGAAGGCGAATCCTGATGCAGAACGTGAACAGTTGAAACAGAAATTTACTGAACAATGCTTGGCTACACCACATGATCAGCTACCAAAGTATAAATCATTTTAATAGGTTCATTTGAAAGACACATCAGTTGTCTTTTTTTATGCATCTAATTTGTTGTTTTATTAAGCTTTGATCTAAGACCAAAGCGGTATTCAAAAGAGATGAACATTTCGCTATAAAATAATGGGCATCACGTAGAAATACGGTAGTTGCATTAACTTTTAACGCGAAGTCTAGTAAAATTTTGCTGTCCATATTACTTGTAAAGCTTGTAGCAAGCTGGAACTTACAAGTAATTTTTTAAAAAAGAGGAATAACACTGTGCTAGAAGCTTACCGCCAACACGTTGAAGAACGTGCCGCACTCGGAGTCCCACCGAAGCCGCTTGATGATGCTCAAACTGCTGAACTTGTAACTTTATTAAAAAATCCACCAGCAGGCGAAGAAGCATTTTTAGTAGATTTGCTTGAAAACCGTGTTCCAGCAGGTGTTGACCAAGCTGCATATGTTAAAGCTGCTTTCTTGGCTGCTCTAGCAAAAGGCGAAGCAACTTCTCCACTTGTAACTAAAGAGCGTGCAGTTTACTTACTAGGTACGATGCTTGGTGGTTATAACGTTGCTCCTTTAGTTGAACTTCTTGACAATGCTGAGCTTGCTGAATTAGCTGCAGAAGCATTGAAGAAAACTCTTCTTGTATTTGATGCATTCCATGACGTAGCAGACAAAGCAAAAGCAGGCAATGCTGCGGCTAAAGCTGTTTTACAATCTTGGGCTGAAGCAGAATGGTTCACAAGCCGTGCTGACGTTCCAGAAGAAATCAAAATCACTGTGTTTAAAGTAACAGGTGAGACAAATACCGATGACTTGTCTCCAGCTCAAGACGCTTGGAGCCGTCCAGATATCCCATTACACGCAAATGCAATGTTGAAAAACGAGCGTGACGGTATCAACCCTGAAAAACCAGGTGAAGTTGGTCCATTAAACCAAATCAAAGAATTAATCGCGAAAGGCAACCAAGTTGCTTACGTGGGTGACGTTGTTGGTACAGGTTCTTCTCGTAAATCTGCAACGAACTCTGTACTTTGGTTCTTCGGTAACGAACTTCCGCACATTCCAAACAAAAAAGATGGTGGTGTGTGCTTAGGTTCTAAGATCGCTCCAATTTTCTTCAATACAATGGAAGATGCAGGTGCATTACCTGTAGAAATCGACGTTGCCAACATGAACATGGGCGACGAAGTTGTATTGAAAATTGATCATACTGCTGCAAAAGTTACTGCATTCAAAGACGGTGCACAAATTGCAGAAGCTGAGCTTAAAACGCCTGTACTTTTAGACGAAGTACGTGCTGGTGGTCGTATTAACTTGATCATTGGTCGTGGTTTAACTGCGAAAGCACGTGAAGAATTAGGTCTTGCACCTTCTACTTTATTCCGTACTCCAGTACAACCTGCTGACACTGGTAAAGGCTTTACACAAGCTCAGAAGATGGTTGGTCGTGCATGTGGTCTTCCTGAAGGTCAAGGTATCCGTCCAGGTACTTACTGTGAACCTAAGATGACAACTGTTGGTTCTCAAGATACAACAGGTCCAATGACTCGTGACGAGTTAAAAGACTTAGCGTGCTTGGGCTTCTCAGCTGACTTAGTGATGCAGTCTTTCTGTCACACTGCTGCTTATCCAAAACCAGTTGACGTAACAACTCACCATACATTACCTGACTTTATCATGAACCGTGGTGGTGTATCTTTACGTCCTGGTGACGGTATTATCCACTCTTGGTTAAACCGTATGTTACTTCCAGATACAGTAGGTACTGGTGGTGACTCACATACTCGTTTCCCAATCGGTATTTCATTCCCAGCGGGTTCTGGTCTGGTTGCGTTCGCAGCTGCAACTGGCGTTATGCCACTTGATATGCCTGAATCTGTACTTGTTAAGTTCAAAGGTAAAATGCAGCCTGGTATCACTTTACGTGACCTTGTACATGCGATTCCTTACTACGCGATCAAAGCTGGTGACTTAACTGTAGAGAAGAAAGGTAAGAAAAACATCTTCTCTGGTCGTATCCTTGAGATCGACTTAACAGAAATGGAAAATGACTTGACTGTTGAGCAAGCATTTGAACTTTCTGATGCATCTGCTGAGCGTTCTGCTGCGGGCTGTTCAATCACACTTTCTGAAGAGAAAGTTGCTGAATACCTACGTTCTAACATCACCATGTTGAAGTGGATGATCGCAGAAGGTTATGGCGATGCTCGTACTATGGCGCGCCGTGCTGAAAACATGCAGAAGTGGTTAGACAACCCAAGCTTGTTAAAAGCTGATGCTGATGCTGAATACTTAAAAGTTTACGAAATCGATCTAGCTGACATCAAAGAACCAATTCTTTGCTGCCCGAACGATCCAGATGACGCAAAACTTCTTTCTGACGTTCAAGGCGACAAGATTGATGAAGTATTCATCGGTTCTTGTATGACCAACATCGGTCACTTCCGTGCAGCTGGTCAGTTACTTGACAAAGTACCTGGTGGTTCATTGTCTACTCGCTTATGGTTGGCTCCACCAACACGTATGGATGAGCACCAGTTGATGGAAGAAGGCTTGTATAACATCTATGGCCGTGCTGGTGCGCGTACTGAGATGCCGGGCTGTTCATTGTGTATGGGTAACCAAGCACGTGTAGCACCGAACACAACATGTGTATCAACTTCTACTCGTAACTTCCCGAACCGTTTAGGTCAAGGTGCAAACGTTTACTTAGCTTCTGCTGAGCTTGCATCTGTCGCTGCTGTTCTTGGTAAATTACCAAGCCCAGAAGAATATCAACAGTACGCGTCACAAATTGACAGCGCTGCTGCTGACATCTACAAATACTTGAACTTCGATAAGATGAGCGAATATACAAAAGAAGCTGATCAAGTTGATACCAAGAAAATCCAAGCGGCTCAATTGACCTAATCGATTGTTTTTGCTAAAAATAAGGGCTGATTAATCAGCCCTTATTTTTTGTGTCCTTTATGTGATAGCTTCTCTAGATCAAATGATCAAGTAGTGATTTATAAATGAGTTTGGTCATTTTATAGTTTATTATTGTTTGAAGATGATGTTCTGATTAAAAAAAATTTTTATAAAAGGGGATAGGTATGAAAGGTTATTTATTTATACTTTTGCTTATGGTCGCTGGGCAGAATTATGCTGGCGAGTGGTTTTTGGATACTATAAATGGTTGTAAAGTTTGGAATAAAGCCCCTCAACCCAATGAAACAATGAAATGGACAGGCGCTTGCTTAAATGGTTTTGCAGACGGAAAGGGGGAGTTGTCTTGGTTGTATGATGGGAAAATATCTATATATAAAGGAAGTATGAAGAATGGTGAACTAGATGGAATAGGAGTTTATACAGGGGCTAATGGTTTTTATAAAGAAGGTTTTTTTATAAAAGGTAATTTGATTAAGGAATGTTCAAAGACTGAGTGTGACCCAGATTATCTATATAAGGATTTTGATGCAGAAACTAAAGTTGATATTGTGATGAGTAAGATTATTAATTCAATTAAAAATAATGAAAATATAGATGCTTTAATATATATGAACTATTTACAAACTTTAAATGTCAAATTACCCGAAGCATTTTATCCACAATATATCAAAGTATTGGATGCCAATAAGGATACAGATGAAGTAAAAAATGTTGCTAAGAAGTATATCCAGAAATATGGAAAAACAGGGAAATTTTATGGTGAAATGATTGAGGCATTATCGAGGTAAGCTGCAATGTTTAAGAAATCGGTTTATTTATTTTTGCTTATCACCAGTTGCTTTTTAATATTAAATAGTGCCAATAGTCAAAGTACATTGGAGGCAGGTTTTGAAAAATTAAATAAAGAAAATCCGCTTGCAAAAAATTTATTAAATGAGAGTAAAAATACTGTCAGGCAAAGCTCACTGGAAGCAGGTTTTGAAAAGCTCAATAAAGAAAAATCACTTGCAAAAAATTTATCTAGTGGTGGTGGTATAGATGCTGCCCTAACTGAAATTGAATTAAATGAAAAAGCCAAAAAGACCCAACAGGCTGCCAAAAATATTCAGCAATATTCCAATGACTATAATCGCCAAGATAAGGAAATGGCAAATAAATGTGCATGTTATGTTATTACTTCGGGCTGTATTCTTTCTTCTTATTCTGGTTCTAGGACGGCATCTCCTGAAGTAGAGCGTGAGAATAGAATGTATGAAGCAAATATGACGAAAATTTGTCGAGCTTGGGATAAAGATCGTTCCAATAATAAGGCTAACTTTTTACAACAAGTTAATCAATTACAAGCTAATTATCAGCAAACGGTAAAAGACTATCAAGAAACTGAGAAAAAACTTGCCCTTGAAATGGAGAAAAAACGACAGCAATATATTGCCAATCAACAGCAAGAACTTCTACAGCAACAGCAAAGAGAAAAACAAAAACTGTTAGATAGAGAAGCAGAAATGAAACAGTTATGTCAATTAAAAGAACATAGCGGTATGTGCTATTGTTCAAGCTATGTAAAGAGTAGTGGGTCATCATGTGGCAAATAATTTTAAATAAACCGTACATTATTGTAAGGTTTATCTTCATTAAAGAATATTGAGTGACTTTAATACAAATAACCCAACACTTTCTACCATAAATTAAGAGTGGTCTAGACTAAACCAAAAATAGAAATGACTTATCAAGCGCTCAGGCAACATGATACATTTTAGCCTGATTTATATAATGATAAATATGGTATGGCTCAATTTTCATGGCAACAGCTAAGACGGTTTGTTTATAACAATCTGCATGATGATGACTATAAAAGTAAGGTGAGTACTTGTGTAAACTATGTACTGATTTCCCTGATCATTGCCAACGTTGCAGCGGTGCTACTGGAGTCGATTAATGAAATCTATAAGCTGTACCAACCTTATTTTGATTTGTTTGAAAATATCTCAATCCTGATTTTTAGTGGAGAGTATTTATTAAGGCTATGGAGCATCGTTGAGAAAAATCCACAGGAATCAGCATGGAAACAACGGTTTCGCTGGATGAAAAGTGGCGGGGCGATTATTGACCTAATGGCGATTTTACCTGCGTACTTGAACTTCTTTGTGTATATCGATTTGCGTTTTCTAAGGGTCTTACGACTATTCCGATTACTCAAACTAACTCGTTATTTTGTGTCATTGCAGATTCTTCTACGTGTTATCCAGCGAGAAAAAGGTTCATTTCAGGCGGTTATTTTCATTTTGGTCATTATGATTGTGATGACGGCATCCGCAATTTATGTGGTGGAAAATAAAGCCCAGCCTGAAGCATTTAGCTCAATTCCAAAAGCAATGTGGTGGGCGGTTGTTACATTGACAACAGTGGGTTATGGTGATGTAACACCTGTAACCAATTTAGGTCGAATACTAGGTGCGTTTATTACTATTTTAGGTGTTGGTATTGCAGCTTTGCCCGCAGGTATTTTGGCTTCAGGTCTTGCAAATGAATTAAACCAGCGCAATCAAAGACTGGAACAGGAGTTTCGTGAAGCCTTGCAAGCCGATGAGCTGGACTTGTTGCATGACCAAGTTGAAATTGAACGAATTCGGAAAAAAGTGGGTTTACCAAAAGAGCAGACCCATGAAATTATCATCCAGTTGGTTAGGGAGAAGCTGCTTGAAGATCAACAACAGGAAAAAAAGAAATATCATTACTGCCCGCATTGTGGTGAAAAATTATCCGAATAAACCTCAAGTTTATTGTCAAGTTTAATGAAAAATAGAGTTGAGGATCAATTTTAAGAATCGAGTCATGTTAAGACAAAATAATAAAATTAGAGGAGATTATATGAGTCAAAAACTGATGTTGTGTTGTGCGGCATTTATTCTTATATTGATTTTAATCATTTCAGGTATTCATCCATTTGACCGTGGTACATGGGGGATGGAGGTTTTGCCTGTCTTAATTATTGTTCCATTATTGATTTACACCTATAAAACATTTCCGCTCACCAATCTTTTGTATAGCTTAATTTTCTTGCACGCCATTGTTTTAATTGTCGGTGGGGCATATACCTATGCACGTGTACCTTTAGGTTTTGAGATCGCTCAATGGTTCAGTTTAGATCGAAATCCTTATGACAAGATTGGACATTTTATGCAAGGTTTTGTGCCTGCCATTGCTGCACGGGAAATTTTGATTCGACATCAGATTTTAGCCAAAGGGAAAATGCTCAGTTTTATTGTGATCTGTATTGTACTAGCCATTAGTGCGACTTATGAATTGATTGAATGGGCAGCTGCATTAGCGCTTGGACAAGGTGCGCAAGAGTTTCTTGGTACACAAGGATATGAGTGGGACACTCAATCTGATATGTTCTTTGCCTTAATTGGAGTAATAACTGCCTTGCTATTGCTGTCCAAATGGCATGACCGACAAATTGCAAAGCTGATGAATTGATCTTAATCAATGCATGAATCTGTCATTAAGAAACGACAGATTCATTTTTCTGTGAGTATTTTGCATACGCCAGTGCAATGAGCAGAATTGCCAAACCACCCAGGCTTAAAACAAAACCCACCCAGATCGGTGCTAACCAACCCATATTATGGCTAAGTACCCATCCTCCAAGAAATGCGCCTAAGGCATTGGCTAAATTAAATGCGGAATGATTTAATGATGCCGCTAATGTTTGTGCATCGCCTGCGATGTCCATTAAATGTGTTTGTAATGCGCCACCTAATCCAATCACAGTGAAACCAATCAGAAATAAGGCTGTAATCGCAGTATAGAGATTAGACATCATAAAACTTGCAAGTACAAAGGCGAGTGCAGAACTCACCAAAATTCCAATCATCGTTCTGAATAGGCTTTTATCTGCTAGCCAGCCTGAAACGAGACCTCCAATCACCATACCAACACCCCAAATGGCTAGCGCAATCGGGACGATACGAATATCGGCGTGTGTATATTCAGTTAAAATTGGAGATACATAACTATAAACAGAGAACATGCCGCCAAAACCAACTGCACCCACAGCAAGTGTTAGCCACATATTGATGTTTTTTAGACCTGCCAATTCCGCTCTAATACTGGCTGACTTTTGTAGTGGAATATTGGGAACGAAAAGGCTGACACCGATTAAAGTAATAAAGGCAATCACGGCAGAAAACTCAAAACCAGATTTCCAACCAAATTGCTGACCAAGCCAAGTTGCAATAGGAACCCCAATCACATTTGCAAGGGTGAGTCCCATCATGACTTGTGCAATCGCAGTTGCTCTACGTTGTTTTCCTGCCAATTCGGCTGCAACTAATGCGGCTACACCAAAATAAGCACCATGAGGAAAGCCTGCAATAAAACGCGATATCAGCATAGCTTCAGATGTTGTTGCGAAGGCATTGGCGGCATTGGCTAAACCATAAAATAACATCAAGCTGAGTAATAGCGTTTTACGCGGTACTTTAGCTCCTAAAATTGCAATAATCGGTGCGCCAACCATAACACCAAGCGCATAGGCGCTAATGAAATAGCCTGCATGTGGAACACTGACATTTAAATCAGTAGCGATTTCTTGAATCAACCCCATAGCAACAAATTCAGTCGTTCCAATACAGAAACTACCAACTGCTAAGGAGAAAATCACTAGAAAAAGAGAGAAATTAGGTTGAGGAGATAAATTTAACAACTGTTTTAATCAGAACATAGAGAGATCTAAATTATAACCATCAAGATACTTTAGATCTTAAGCTTATCGTATTGATTGTGCATATTTATCAGATTTCGTAGAGCCTTTTGGCTATACCTTGGCAATTCATAGAAGTAAAAAGATGGCTGATTACAGAGAACTACTTAAAACTAATTTTTCGACGAATCTGTATTTTATTCCAGCTTATAGGCCTGAGTTAAATCGAATCGAGATGGTATGGAAGCAAATGAAATATGATTGGCGAGATTTTCAAGTCATGACAGCTGATAAAATAGAGCAATGAGTGGAGAAAGTATCAAAACAATTCGGAAAAGAATACATGTTTACTTTTTGATGACAACCTATAATCAGTAAATCAATAAAAGAAGAATGGGTATTGAGCATGTATTTGGCAGCCTGAAAACCTTCAAGATCCCTTGCCGAACGTTATCGAAATAGAGGCAAAAGACTCGGTTTGAGATTCAATTTAATTGCTGGAATCTATAACTTGGAGCTGAGTAAAAGATGATTTATGAAATAAGTCTATTATAAAAAAGTTTTAATTATTTATGTCAAATCATAAAAGTAGAAATAGTCGCAACTACTTCTACTTTAATTAGAGGATGTATCAGGCTTAATGAGGTGGTAGCAACATAATAACTGCTTGATTCAGTAACAATACGATATCTTCTAAAATATCCGTATGATTAAATTCTTCATCAAATGTTAAGCTTTCACCATCTGCAATTTGTTTCAGTTGTGCTTGGAAAGATTGAGAAATACAGATATTTTCCCCATTTGCCCAAAAGTCTAATAATTGATCTTGTTGTCTATAGAGCAATCTTGATGCAGGTTCTAGAATAAGTTGATAGCCGCCATTGATAACTTCAAGTAAATCATCTACCACAATTTCTTCTGGCTCAGGAATACTATTGGGATATTTAGACTCACTCATGTATGCCATGATCGCAGCATCAAATTCTGGTGCTTGAGTGAGATAATCAAGTAATTGAGTCTTGAGATAAGAAAATTCGGAATTATTTATCTCTCCAATAGCATTTGTTTTTATGCGAGTAATATCCACGAGAGGATTTGTTAAGACTGAGTTTTTTGCGAATTGTTCACTGAGTCGATCTGTCATTTCAGCTAAATTTGGCATACGGAAGCCAAATGAGAAAGTTAAACAATCATCCTCGGCAACGCCATAATGAGCAAGACCAGGTGGTACATATAATAGATCGCCAGGTGCAAGTACCTCATCAAAATTTACACTCATTTGAGAAAGGAGTTTTAATGGTTGATCTGCAACAAACTCTGTTGATTCATCACACATTTGACCGAGTTGCCAACGGCGATGACCATGCCCTTGTACAAGGAATACATCATAGAAATCGAAGTGCTTACCAA
Source organism: Acinetobacter sp. WCHA39 (assembly GCF_002165385.1). Taxonomy (NCBI): domain Bacteria; kingdom Pseudomonadati; phylum Pseudomonadota; class Gammaproteobacteria; order Moraxellales; family Moraxellaceae; genus Acinetobacter; species Acinetobacter sp. WCHA39. Next base: position 54,598 of record NZ_NHRP01000017.1, on the reverse strand, counting down.
CAGAGCCACCTTTAGGTGCATAAGAGACCATGATGTCATCGCGGCGCCATTGAGGAATAAATGGAAATTTTTTCCAGAGCTCAGCAATATCAAAAGAATAATGGTCCACCGCTTGAACCAGGATAGTCCAAAGATTCGGTAACTTTTGGAAATCGCCTTTAGTGAGTGGTGATGATTTTACATGCCATTCATTTGGATTTTTATTTTTTTGACGAATCAAGCGAGCACTGACATCTTCTTCTAGCGCTAGTTCCTTGACATCTTCGGGTTCTAATAAACCCATAATTTCAGGCATTGCATTGCGAACTAACAATGGTTTTTTTTGCCAATATTCATTCAAGAATTGTTCTGCGGTAATACCGCCGAGTACCGCTAAGGATTCAGACATGTCAAAGAGACCAGCAACTTAAAAATTATGGTGTATTCTCTATTGAGTTGAATATCGGTGCAAGTCTTGTGATGATTGTAAGTAAATCTATAAGAAATTCGGTTTAAAAGCTTCAGAAAGTATTTAATCTTGATCAATTAGAAGTGGACTCGTTCACAGCCTTTCAAAAAAACAGTATGCTTAAGATGCAGAAAGGAGCATACATGTATCAAGTACTGGCAAGAAAATACCGTCCTCGTAATTTCAATGAGTTAGTTGGGCAAAACCATGTTTCTCGTGCTTTAACCAGCGCATTAGAACGTGGGCGTTTGCATCATGCTTATTTGTTTACAGGAACGCGCGGTGTCGGGAAAACCACGATTGCCCGTATTTTAGCCAAGTGTTTGAACTGCGAGACAGGGGTCACTTCAACGCCGTGTGAAGTTTGTGCAACTTGTAAGGCGGTCAATGAAGGTCGTTTTATTGATTTAATTGAAATCGATGCGGCATCACGGACCAAGGTTGAAGATACCCGCGAGTTACTCGACAATGTGCCTTATGCGCCGACGCAGGGTCGCTTCAAGGTCTATCTGATCGATGAAGTGCATATGCTTTCAACGCATTCATTTAATGCCTTGCTCAAAACTCTGGAAGAACCACCAGAGCATGTGAAGTTCCTCTTTGCAACGACAGATCCACAGAAATTGCCGATCACCGTCATCTCGCGCTGTTTGCAATTTACGTTACGTCCTTTGGCTGTTGATGAAATTACGGAACATTTGACAGCAATTTTAAATAAAGAGCATATCGAAGCCGATCAAGATGCGATTTGGCAAATTGCAGAATCTGCACAAGGTTCATTACGTGATGCCTTGTCTTTAACAGACCAAGCAATTGCTTATGGTCAAGGTGCAGTCCATCATCAAGATGTTAAAGATATGCTCGGTTTGATTGACCGAACCATTATTTATGACCTGATTCTTGCTATTCATCACAATCAGCAAGCACGGGTAAGTCAGCTCCTTCTACAATTTAGACAGCAAGCTTTAGATGTGTCCTTGGTTTTAGACCAATTGGTTTCTACCTTGCATGAATTGGCGTTGTTGCAATATTTACCTGATCTTGCACTGAAATATAGTGAAGAAATTAACCAGAAGATTCTACAATTGTCGAAACTCATTTCTGCCCAAGATTTGCAGTTGTATTATCAAATTGCCTGTAAAGGTCGAGCTGAGTTGCAACTTGCGGTGACGCAAGAGCAAGGCTTTGAAATGACGGTGTTGCGTTTACTGGCGTTTAGACCGTTGAATTTGAATGAAGTTATCGTAACTGCAACACCTGTTACGCAAATTACAGCGCCTGAAGCGCATCAGCCTGTACAGGATTCAAGTACAGAAAATCAGTTTGCATTTCAGCAAGAAGCGGTTAGCGTTGAACCTGAACCTGAACCTGAACCTGAACCTGAACCTGAACCTGAACCTGAACCTGAACCTGAACCTGAACCTGAACTGCGCAATCAAAATCCTCATCTCATGGTGTTTGAGGTCGAGGACGGCCAGTTAATAGGATTGGATATATCAGCGCAACAACAAACGATTCAGTCGAATATCGTTGAGGCGGATGATGTGCTGGTTTTTCCTGTTGAGCAAAATCTTCAAGTACATCTGAAGCAGCCTCAAGCTGAACAGGAACTTGATCTCATCGCAGAGCCAGTGCTTGAAGCGGTTGTTTCGGAACCGATTGTGGTCGCAGATCAGCCTGTTGGATCGCCAATACAACAGCAAGATTTTGGGCAAACAGATTTGATGCCTCAAGATATTTTAAAATTGCGTGAGCGGGTTTTGGAAGGTGAGTGGAATTTGGAGAAGTGGGAATACTGGTTTAGAAATAGTGAACTTTCGCCAGCCGTTCAGGAGTTGGCACAGCATGGCATTATGCAGGGGTATATTAATGGTTCATCTGTGTTTCATATTCCGCAGAAATATGAGGTCATGTTGTCACAATTAAGGCAGGCATTGGAAGAGGCACTTAAATCACAGTGGCCGAATACGCAGTTTAATGTGCAATATCAAGATATTGATTCGATAACACCTTTTACCATGCAGGTCATGCGTAAGGAAAAGGCGTTTCATCGGGCTGTTGAGTTGTTACAGCAGGAACTCACCATTAAAAGTTTAATTGAAACCTTTGATGGTGAGTTACAGAATATTCAACTCAAGTCCTGATGCTTGAGTCCCCCTAAATTTGATATTTGGCTTGTAGTTTCTATCTAACGGCTTGTTGCGAATACTTATTAAAAATACAGAATTGTCTATTTATTTTAAGTAATTAAGTGCTGGTGCATAGTACAACCAAAAAAATTATGTTAAAAAAGAAAGTGAATAATACACTGAAAATAAGGAAAAATAATAATGCGCCGTTTACCTGTTTATTTATTATTGGACACCTCAGGGTCGATGCATGGAGAGCCGATTGAAGCGGTCAAAAATGGGATGCAAATTTTACTTTCAACCTTGCGTCAAGACCCCTATGCGCTGGAAACAGCTTATCTTTCTTTAATAGCTTTTGATAGCCACGCTAAACAACTGGTTCCTTTAACTGAATTGGCTGCATTTCAAGCACCTGATTTGCAGGTAACAGGAACTACTGCTTTAGGCGAGGCCTTAGCCTTGTTGGCTGAGAAGATTGAACAGGAGGTGGTGAAAACAACGGCTGAAATTAAAGGGGATTGGAAGCCGCTTATTTTTATAATGACTGATGGCGTACCCACTGATGACTGGCGCAAAGGTTTGCAACGTTTACAACAAGTCAAAACAGGCGTGATTGTGGCATGTGCCGCAGGGCATGGGGCAGATACATCCATTTTAAAACAAATCACGGAAGTGGTTGTTGAGTTGGCAACCGCAGATTCCAACACAATCAAGGCATTCTTCAAATGGGTGTCTGCAAGTATTTCCACAGGTAGTCAGAAAGTAGATGCAGCCCAAAAAGAAGTGAAAGGCTTGGGTGATTTGCCACCGCCACCACCCGAAGTCAATATCGTATTATAAAACAAACATTAAAATCAAAAGGAGATAAAAATGGCTGTAAGTTTAGGAAAAGGTCAGGGCATTAGTCTAAAAAAAACGGAAAATAATCTGTCACAGGTGACGATTGGCTTGGGGTGGGATATTCAGGAGCAGAAAAAAGGCTTTCTGGGAGGCTTGTTTGGCGGAAAAGATGCCGATTATGATCTTGATGTCGTTGCTTTTTTAGTGGGGCAAAATGGTAAGGTTAATAATTTAGGGCGTGATACTCAAGGCAATGTGACTTTGCAGAATGGGGATGTAGTTTTTTTTAACAATCAGCATCATTCATCAGGACATATTTGGTTGACAGGTGACAACCGCACTGGTGCAGGTGATGGGGATGATGAGCAGATTGTGGTTAAACTGAATGATCTGGGGCAGCAATACCATAAAGTGGTGTTTGTGGTGCAAATCTATAATGGGGCCAGCAATCAGCAACATTTTGGTCAGGTTAAAAATGCCTTTATTCGGGCGGTGGATACCACAGGCAAAGAGATGGTGCGTTTCGATTTGTCAGGTACGGGACAATATGACCAGCAACGTTCGTTGCTCTTTGCCGAGCTGGTTCGGGAGCCTACAGGCTGGAAGTTTAATGCAGTCGGGCAGCCATCAAGTTCTGACTCATTTGTGGAATGGTTGAAACAATACGCTTAATTGATGATTTGTATAAGGGTTTTTACACAATGCGCCGTTTGCCTGTTTATATTTTATTGGATACTTCGGGGTCAATGCGAGGAGAGCCAATTCATTCTGTGAATGTTGGATTACAGTCGATGCTTAGTGCATTACGGCAAGACCCTTATGCACTGGAAAGTGTGCATTTAAGTATTATTACCTTTGATTTAGAGGCAAAGGTCTATTTGTCACTGACCCCACTCGATCAGGTTCAATTGAGCAATATTGATGTGCCAAGTGCAGGGGCAACCTTTATGGGCGCTGCTCTGGAGTTGTTGGTAGAACAAGTGAGCCAGCAAATTCAAAAAAGTAGCGATGAGATTAAAGGGGACTGGAGACCTTTATTATTTGTCATGACAGATGGCTCACCCTCAGATGTGTATGCATATCAGCAAGCCGTTCCTGTGATTCAGCAATTAAACTTTGCCAGTATTGTTGCCTGTGCGGCAGGGCCCAAAGCCAAAACTGAACATTTATTGCAACTGACAGATAAGGTTGTGGTATTGGATACCATGGATGCTGCGTCATTTTCAGGATTCTTCAAATGGGTATCGGCAAGTGTAGTGGCAGGCAGCAGCAGTGCAGGCATTTCAAACTCGATTTCATTGCCACCACCACCGCCTGAAGTGCAACTGGTTTTATAAATAACATTATTAAGATTAAGGATATTCAGTTAGATGCGCCGTTTACCTGTTTTTTTTGTGTTGGATTGTTCTGAATCCATGGTGGGGAAAAATATTGAGCAGATGCAGCAGGGTATCCAGCTTATCATGCAGCAATTACGCAAAGACCCTTATGCGCTGGAAACGGTATATGTCTCAGTGATTGCCTTTGCAGGAATTGTCCGAACCCTTGTGCCTTTGGTGGAAGTGTTTGCTTATTATCCAGTGAAATTACCTTTAGGTGGTGGTACACATTTAGGCAAGGCGTTGGAACATTTAATGAATGAGTTTGATCGTCATTTGATCAAGACGACAACGGAAACCAAAGGTGACTGGAAGCCAGTCGTATATTTATTTACAGATGGGCGACCAACCGATGAATGCAAGGATGCTATTTATCGCTGGCAAAAAAAGTATGCTCGCCGTTGTACACTGATTGCACTGGGAATGGGGAAAAATGTCGATTATCACACCCTAAAGCAACTGACAGAACACTGCATAGCCTTTGATGAGTTGAATGAAAAGGATTTCCAAAAGTTCTTCCAATGGATCAGTGCCTCAGTCGTTGCACAAAGTAAAAGTGTGGGGGATGGTGAACAGCAGCAACATCTACCGCTTTTGGATGAACGCTATATGCGGCTGATTAAAGATGTTCAGCCGCAAACTTTGCTGGATGAGCTGTGCGCAACTTTTGTTGGTCGTTGTGGGAAGCTGAATCGCCCTTATTTGATGAAATTTGAACGTGAAATTCAGTATCAGGCCCCTAAAGACTTAGATATTAACCTTAATTTGTATCACTACCAACTGAAAGAGTGCTGCAAAATTGATGAGGATTATTTTACCTGGTCAGATCAAAGTCAGCACCAACAGCAGATTAATACCACTTTGCTTGAAGGCGCGCCTGAGTGCCCACATTGTTTGGCAGAAACGGCATTTGCCATGTGTGGCTGTGGTCAATTGATGTGTTATGACGGTTTTAGTGAAGAAGTCAGTTGCCCGTGGTGCCGCCGCCAAGTTAGTTTTGGCTATGGCGGTTCGGATGGGTTTGATGTGCAACGTGGTCGAGGCTAGGACATTTGTCTTAAGGCTAAAAAGGAAATTTTGTTTATGCTTCAGCCATTAACACCAGAATTACAACAGGCTTTTGCTGATACATTGGCACAACTTTTAAATCATAAAAGCCAGTCATTAACTGAAATGCAAAATCAGGAATGGTGGCAGCAATGTCTACAAAATAAGCGTCTTTACAATGCCTATTATGATCTGGCAGAACAGTTTTATGATGCGGTGGGTTTTCAACTGGAGCAGTTGCCAGATTTTCAGGGATGTTTGTTACAACAAATATTGCAACAGGGACGTTTGCCGATTTATGCGCCTATGCAAAATAGCCCATGTGAAAAGCATGGGTTGTCAAAGAATGCTGTAGAACCTCTGGGCTTTTATCCACAGCCTGATACTGTTCAAGCAGAATCTGTGCACCTTGAATCAGAACAGAAACAACCTTTGACACCACCAAATAATGACAATCAATCCATATTATCCGAAATGACAGATTTGTCTGAATCTAATTCGGTTGAGCCTACGCATTTACCGTTGGCCGTAACGACTCCAATCATTGAAAAACAATCCAGCCCTATTCCAGACAATGCCTCAACATCCCTGCAAACTGGGGTAAAAACGGTGAAAAAAATGCCTCACTTTCAGATTCCCAACGCTAGAGTGGGACAGAACTATCAAGCCAGCATTCAAATGCAACATCCCGTGAAACAGGATGTACAGATTCATCATGAAAGTGTCAGGATTCCTGAAAATCTGGGTATTTGTTTTGATGCGGTGACACAGCAACTTTCAGGCATACCCACACAGGCAGGTGAATTTAAACTCATTTTTCAATATAAAATGGCAAATGAGCAGGCAGGATGGTTGTCAGGGGAAGTCACGTTTATTGTCACGGCTGACCCGCGTAGTTTATGGCAGGTGAATGAGCCTGATCCAAATGCGATGTATTGGAAAGCAAATAATCATTGTCAATTGATTAAGGCGGCAGATTTTAATATTGCTGCGTGTAGTCAGCGAGGACGTTCACATGAACATGCAGGAACGTTCCGTGATGATGACTTTTTTATTGCACAGGTCGCGGATAGTAATTGGTCGGTATTGGTTGTGGCAGATGGTGCAGGAAGTGCCGAATTTTCCCGTGAGGGGTCGAGGGTTGCTGTGAATACTGTTGGCGAGTATTTAAAAGCTTTCATGCAAAAACAATCAGGTGAATCTGACCGATTGCTGGCACAGTGGCAAATCGGAGCCAATGATGATCCTGAAACCAAAAATGCAGCGCATCAGTTAGGCAATCAATTTAGTGATGCGTTTTATTCAGCCGTAACAGAAGCCATTGAACAAATTGAACATGAAGCCACTCGACAAGGCGTTGCCTCTAAATTGTTTGCGACAACATTATTGTTTGCAGTGGTACGGCAACAAGACAATAAAACCTTTATAAGTAGTTTTTGGGTCGGTGATGGAGCGATTGCAGTTTATGGTAAAGACCGCGTGCGGTTAATGGGTAAACCTGATGGAGGAGAATTTGCAGGACAAACCCGCTTTTTAGATTATGGTTGTTTGGTACGAGATTTTAAACAGCGAGTCCATATTGGCTATTTTGATGACGCTCAGGCAGTAATTCTCATGACCGATGGGATTTCTGATCCGCGTTTTGAAACAGATGCAGGGCTGGAAAATCAACAAAAATGGCAGGCACTTTGGCAAGAAATTGAACCACACTTACAACAGGAACAACCTGAACAGGCCTTATTGGAATGGTCGGCATTCTTTAGTGCAGGACACCATGATGATCGAACTCTGGCAATTTTATGGACGGTTTCGACAAGCTCAATCCATGACTCATCTATGGTGACTGAGCCTGTCGAAATAAACGGAGAAGAACATGAGTAAAGTCATTCAATGTCAAACGCTCGATGGCCGTCCAATTGCATTTATTGATGAAGTGATCGGTTCGGGTGCCATGAAAGATGTATATTTTTCTCCTGATAAATCTTATGTGGTGTGTTTTTTTAGCAAGGAAAAAAACCATTTTTATCAGTCTCATGCTGAACTGGAACGGCAGAAAGATCGGTTAAAAGAAATTGTGGGCAATAAATGGCAAGGTATTTTTAACGGTGCGGGTGGTGATTACTGGAAAAATGTATTTTGCTGGCCTGATGGTTTGGTGGAATACAATGGCTTGCTGGGGATTACAGCACCTACTTATCAAAAGCCATTTTTCTTTGAGTTTGGTTCTAAAAATAATGATTTTTTGGGGATTAAAGGGAAAGAAAAAGAGGGAAAATGGTTTGCGAGTGCCAATAACCAGAACCGCTTTCTGGATGAACGGGAAAAAGGCACATGGCTGAACTATCTCAAGATTTGTATTTTAATTGCGCGTGCAGTGCGCCGTATGCATGCGGCTGGTTTGGCCCACTCCGATTTGTCCTATAAAAATATCTTGATTGATCCTGTCATGGGGCGTGCTTGCGTCATTGATGTGGATGGTTTGGTTGTTCCAGGCAAATATCCGCCTGATGTGGTGGGAACACCAGATTTTATTGCGCCTGAAGTGGTGATGACCAACCATCTTAAAAAAGATGATCCTCAACGGCATTTGCCCAATATCATGACGGATCGTCATGCTCTGGCTGTGCTGATTTATATGTATTTGCTCTATCGCCATCCATTACGTGGTGGCAAAGTACATGATGTCAATGACCCACAAAAAGATGAAAATCTGGCAATGGGTGAAAATGCATTATTTATTGAACACCCATCGGATGCAAGTAATCGGGTTAAAGTGGCGCAGGTTCGTCCGAGTGCATTACCGTGGGCAGACCCCGAAAAAATTCCATTTACAGTGACAGGGCCATATTTAAAGGAACTCTTTCTACAGAGTTTTGTTACAGGTCTGCATCAACCGCAGCAACGGCCCTCTGCCAATGACTGGGAAACGGCATTGGTGAAAACGGTTGATTTAATGCAGCCCTGCCTAAATCCAGATTGTGGTCAAAAATGGTATGTATTTGACAACAGCACCAAGCCTGTCTGCCCATTTTGTGGCACGGCATTTCACGGCAAATTGCCTGTGTTAAACCTATATTCGGCACGCAGGGAGGGGAGCTTTAGACCTGATAATCACCGTTTGATGGTCTGGACAGGCCAGTCAATCTATCAATGGCATGCCAATAACTTGATTGCGCCAAATGAACGTTTAAGTGTAGAGCAAACCAAACGGGTGGGTTATTTTATTTTCCATCAACAGCAATGGTGGCTGGTCAATGAGAATTTACCTGAACTGATGGACGTGGCAAGCAAAGAGATTATTCCGATAGGTGGAAAAATTGAATTGACCGATGGGAAGCAGATTTTATTGTCACGTCAGGATGGCGGACGTTTAGTGGTGGTACAAATGGTGGAATGTGAATGAATGCAGCTTTAGAAGTGACGGGAACAAATACAGAAATGAATATCGCTGAAAACTCTATTGGAATCTGGTTTACCCAAGCCCATTCCTGTCAGCGAGATTTAATTTTGGCAGCAAAACATACACCTTTTAATCTACCTATTCATGTGGTGGCCTCCCATCCCGAGTGGCGGCCTGAAATCACATCTGTTGCAGATATTGCGTTACAGGAGCCTGCCGTTGCTGAGCGCGTGGAGTGGGTGCTACAACAGGCACAGCGCCTAAAGGTAAAGCTAATTATTGCAGGGCGTTTTGGACGAATTTATCTGGAACAGAAACACCGTTTCGAGGCTTTGGGTATTCGGATTATGGCTGGCTGCGATCACATGGAGCAGATTGCCCAATTACATGATAAATCAGTATTTACCCAAACCTGTTTACACCATCAGATTGCGGTTGTCCCTGCCACCACTGTATATCATGCTGAAGAGTTGCAAGCCGCCTATGAAAGTTGGTCGAAGAAAGGTGAAGTATGTGTAAAGCCTGTGACAGGTGTATTTGCATCAGGTTTTTGGCATCTGGATACAAAGGCGACATCATTTGATATGTTTGCCAATAGTCAGAATTTTAGGGCACATCCACAAACATTTATTGAAAGTTATCGACAATCGCCGAATCCGCCTGCCTATTTGGTGATGCCATTTTTATCGGGTCAGGAATGTTCAGTGGATATGTTTTGTGTGCATGGGCAAGTCCGATGTGCGGTTGTCCGTTGTAAACAGCGCGGTGGTTACCAGCAACTGAAACTCGAAGGTGAGGCCATTGAACTGGCCAGACAGGTTGCTGAATTGTTTGGTTGTGATGGTTTGGTGAATATGCAGGCCCGTTATAATGATCATGGACAATTATTTATTTTGGAAGTTAATCCTCGCCCTTCGGGTGGAATAGGGCACACATTTTATAGTGGTGTCAATCTGGTCCACGCTGCTATTGCAGAAACATTCGGATTGGATTATCAGCCTGAAAAAATTGAAAATACTGTTATGGTTCGACATATTAGCCAAAGTGTTTGTGTGGTATAAAAAACGGTATAAATATAATTTTTAAGTTAGATTTAAGATATATATGATTGAGATTGAATTACAGAGGGGAGTATTAAGCTTACAACCCAATGACAATAGCCACTGGAAATGGCAGGATTTATTGGGTTTTGCCGAACGCATTAATCCAAAGCGTGCATTTTTATTTGTATCGAAAGTATTAGGGCGGCATATTCCCGTCAGTCCCCACATTATGCGCCATGCCTTTACTGATTTGGCTGAGCTGGTTCCTGATGATTTACCTGAACCTGTGTTGGTTATTGGCATGGCGGAAACGGCGGTTGGGCTGGGCGCAGGCGTTCATCAGGTGTTGCAGCAACGTTATCCTGAAGCGATTTATGTGACAACAACACGCCATCCAGTACATGGTGCGCCATTACTGGCACGTTTTTTAGAAGAACATAGCCATGCACAGGATCAATTGTTATATGGTTCACCCGATGCAGAGCTTCAACAACAGATTCTAAACAGCAAAAGCATTGTACTGGTAGACGATGAAGCATCAACTGGCAAGACCTTTGTCAATTTAATCCATGCTTTACAACAGGCAGGGCTGAATCGAATTTCTCATGTGGTGACTGCCACGCTGGCAGATTGGTCATCAGGCATTCATATTGCCGATCTAAACTGTCAGTCTGTAGCATTAATGACAGGCAAATGGCAATGGCGTGATGCTGAGAATCCAATCCAGATCAATATGCCAAAGGTGGATACAGTCGCCTTTGGCGCGTTTGATACTTTAGCACAGCCGACCTGGGGGCGTTTACCCATTCAGGACAGTGGTGCGCATATTCGGTTGGCGGTACAACCTGATGAACGTATTCTGGTGTTGGGCAGTGGCGAGTATGTCTGGTCTTCTTTCCTGTTGGCAGAGTATTTGCAGCAGCAAGGCGCAGATGTGAGGTTCAGTGCAATTACCCGTTCACCGATTGCTGTTGGACATGCCATTCAGTCTGCCTTGGCATTTGCGGATAACTATGGGCTAGGTATTCAAAATTTTGTCTACAACATCAATCCACAGGATTATGACCGAGTCTTGATTACTGTCGAAACCGCAACACATTCAGTCGCGAAAAGCCTGCTTGAAGCGTTGCCAAATGCTGAAGTGATCAGTGCTGTGGACTATCCTCATCAAAATTTTAACTTGTGTGTTGTAAATGACTGATTTTTTATTTGACTCCAGTGAAATTCGTACACCCTTAATGTTGGTGGATCTGGATGACACGTTGTTCCAGACCCATCGCCGCATTACACCTGAAGCTGACTTTAAAATGGTCACCACTGATAAGCAGGGACAAGCTCTGGCCTATATGAACCCGATACAACAGCATTTTGTACAGTGGTTATTGCATAGTACCCATGTGATTCCAGTGACTGCACGCTGTGCCGAGGCTTTATCCCGAGTTCATTTACCCTTTCAGTATGGGGCGGTCTGTTCTCATGGTGGAACGGTGCTGAATGCGGACCTTAGTGTCAATGCTGAATGGCATGGACAGATGCAACAGGCATTACAACCCTATCAGACACGTCAGGAAGCCCTGATTGAAGCTGTGCAGCAGCATTCCAGACATTTTGGTTCAATTCGGACATGGGTGGTTGAAGAACAGGGATTGGGTTTGTATGTTGTGGCAAAGCAAAATACAGAAAATGACAATCCTTATGCGCCGAATTTTTTGCCCCAGTTGCTCAATAGTCTTGATGTGAATTTATTGTCAGGTTTTTACTTCCATTTAAATGGTAATAATCTGGCACTGATTCCACAGCCTGTGAGTAAGGCCAATGCGGCCAGATTTCTTTTGCAGCAACTTAGCGCACAACAACGCCCAATTTTAGGCTATGGCGACAGTTTGTCGGATGTTGAGTTTTTGAATTTATGTCACTGGTGGGGAATGCCAAACCATAGCCAGTTGAATCGTTGGGTAAAACACAATCTGACGCAGCAGTACAAACAAGAAGGATATTATGGCGATTACCAGTAAACAAAAAATTAGTAGAGAAAAAGCATCAGAACTTATTTTAACACAGGGATTTAGTGGAAGTTATCAAGCTGGGCAAGTGACGTTCCTGTTAAATCGCATCCAGATTCAACCAACAGACACATTGGAAAAGGAACGCCTCATTCAATCAGGTGAAAAACATTATTCACAAATGATCAGTCAGGAGCAGGCACCCACGGAGCGTCATTTGCAGCTATTTGAACAAGCAATGCAGCACGGGCAGCAACGTTTGGCAAAAGAGGTGCAACAACTGGCACAAACACTCTCAACAGAGTTTGCTGAACCGATTGTATTGGTCAGTTTTGTACGTGCTGGTGTGCCATTAGGGGTGTTGCTTTATCATGCATTGCAAGATTTGGGGCATGATTGTGTACATTATGGCATCAGCATTATCAGGGATCGTGGTATTGATTTTGCTGCTCTGGAAACAATTATTGCCAAACATGGCCATCAATCTTTAGTGTTTGTAGATGGCTGGACTGGTAAAGGCGCGATTCAAAAGGAATTGCAACGGAGTCTAGCCAATGACCCCCGTTTTGCTGATCGACCTTTGCCCTTGGTAGTGTTGTCAGATATTGGTGGTTGTGCTTGGTTGGCAGCCAGTGGTGAGGATTGGTTGATTCCATCAGGTGTTTTAGGCTCAACCATTTCAGGATTAATTTCTCGTAGTATTTGCGAAAATGAGCCTTTGCAATTCAACGAGATTGAGGAAAGCAATCTCGGTCAGTGGCATGGCTGTGTTGAATATAATCATTTAAAAGCTTTTGATATGTCACAGTCATTTATTAAACAAATCAATCAGATACGCCGAGAACTTCCGTCAGAAAAAAATGCCGTTTGGACAAGCGCTCAACAGCAATTACAAAGACAGCGAAGTCAGGCTGTGGTTAAACAATTAGCAGAACATTATCAAATTACCAATATCAATCGGATCAAGCCAAGCATTGCCGAAGCAACACGGGCAATTTTAAGGCGTGTGCCTGATCTGGTTCTGCTCAGGGATGCGAATGATGCCGACACGGCATTGTTACGTCATTTAACCGAAATAACCCAGACACCAGTCCAGATAGTGGGTGACCAGATCGCACCTTATCGCGCAATTACCCTCATTCAGAAATTGGGAGCAGGTTGATGTTATCGGCATTATCTTTAGGTGCAACACTCTATATGCCAGCGACCAGACCTGATTTATGGCAAGTGGTGAATGGGGAAAAGTACCCTGAGTTACGTTCTCTGGTCATCTGTCTGGAAGATGCAGTTTCCGAGCATGAGCTGGAAGCGGCAAAAGTCAATTTAAAGCATTTGTTGCAACAGGTTCAGGATCAACCACGTCAAGCACAACATCCTAAAATCTTCATACGCCCTCGCCATATTGCAATGGCGGAAGAGTTGGCGCAGTGGCAGGAACTGATTGCGGTTGATGGCATGGTGCTGCCTAAATTCTGCTTAAATCAATTACGACAATGGCAGCAGATATTACCTGACTTTATTCAGGTGATGCCAACACTTGAAGATGCAGAAGCCTTTGATATGGGCGCTATGCGTGAATTACGTCAGGCATTGCAACAGGACTTTCGTCAGGTTCTGGTGCTGCGAATAGGCGGCAATGATTTACTCAACTGTCTGGCTGTGCGCCGTCCAAGTGATTTGACCCTGTATCAAACGCCTATTGGGGCATTAATTGCAAATCTGGCGGGGCAGTTTTTACCTTATGGCTTTGCACTGAGTGCGCCTGTCTGTGAGCATTTTACTCAGGTGAAGTTATTGCAGGACGAGTTATATCTGGATTTACAACATGGTTTATCTGGAAAAACCATTATTCACCCTGCACAGATTGCGATTGTGCATCAGGCCTATCAAGTCAATGATATTGAATTGAAACAAGCTCAGGATATTTTAAGAGATTCTGGTCAGGCTGTATTCGCCTGTCATGGAAGTATGTTGGAACCTGCCACACATCGCCGTTGGGCAGAACGTATATTAGAGCGATCACAAATATTTGGCATGAAGCAATAACACTAAAAAAAGAGGATAATGAATAATGCAACAATTGACTGCGGGTGCAAATTTGGTACTGGCACAACCTCAGTGTCAGATTAAAATCAAAACTGCATTACCTGCACATATTGATTTAGATGTAAGTGCATATTTACTCAATGCCCAAAACAAAGTTCGTGGTGATGCGGACATGATTTTTTATGGACAGAAACACACTCTAAACCGTAGTGTTGAGTTAATTGAGGCAAATGGTAAAACGCCTTATTTGGCGCAATTCAATTTAAATACCCAATTGCTGGATCTGGAACGGAATAAGATCGCTTTGTGTGCCACCATTGATGGACAGAGTGCAATCAATGCGATTCAGAATATTGAGGTTGAGTTATGGCAAAATGGACAGTTAAGTGCTACGGCTATAGTCAATAGTGCTGAAAAGACTGAAAAAGCCCTCATTTTGGCAGAAGTATATCGTTATAAGGATCAATGGAAATTCCGCTTTGTCAATCAGGGCTTTAATGGTGGATTAAAGCCGCTCTCCGAATATTTTGGTGTTGAAATCAACGATCAACCCAACATGCCGCCGCCACCACCTGTTGCTACACCGCCTCAGTCTAAAATAAACCTCAGTAAAATTACGCTGGACAAAGGCAACAGTCGAATTAATTTAACCAAACAGACACAGGGTTTTGGTGAGATTAAGATTAATCTCAACTGGAATCAGCGTTCTATACAGTCCCAATCGGCAGGCTTCTTTAAAAAACTGCTCAACCAGAATCAGGGAATTGATCTGGATTTAGGCTGTCTATTTGAAATGCAGGATGGCACCAAGTCCGTGATTCAGGCATTGGGCAACCGTTTTGGGGATTTTAACGCTTTCCCATTTATTCAGCTTTCTGCGGACGACCGTACTGGGGCTTTACAGGGTGGTGAATGGCTAAGGATTAATGGTCAATACTGGCAAGAAATTCGCCGTGTCGTGTTATTCGCATTTATCTACGAGGGTGTACCCAATTGGGCGGAAACAGATGCTGTGGTCACCATTTTTGTGCCAGACCAGCCACCCATTGAAATTCGTTTAACTGAGGGACAGCCCTTGGGTATGTGTGGCATTGTCGAACTGACCAATCAGGCTGGCAATATTCAGGTGCAGCGACATGTTCGTTATGTACCTGGTCATAAAGAACTGGATCAGGCTTTTGGTTTTGGCCTGCGCTGGGTAGCAGCTAGTAAATAAAAACCTATTGACTTTTAACTCCAATTAAATTTCTATCATGATGCAATGAGGGAGAAAAAATATGGCAATTAGCTTAAATAAAGGGGGAAATCTTTCCCTAAGTAAAACAGATCCAACTTTAGTTCGTATTTTAATTGGTTTGGGGTGGGACGAACGTGCAACTGATGGCGCATCTTTTGACTTGGATGCCAGTGCGTTTTTATTAACCGCCTCAGGCAAGGTGCGTGGCGACCATGATTTTATTTTCTACAACCAGTTAAAATCACAGGATGGCTCGGTTGAGCATACGGGTGACAATCGTTCAGGTCAGGGCGATGGTGATGATGAATCACTTTTAGTCGATTTATCTAAGGTTTCTCCTGAAGTTGAAAAGATTGCCATTACGGTCACCATTCATGATGCCCAAAGTCGTGGACAGAATTTTGGACAAATTGCCAATGCTTTTATCCGTGTCGTCAATCAGGATTCAGGTATAGAAATTGTGCGTTTTGATTTAGCCGAGGATTATTCAACCGAAACCGCCATGGTATTTGGTGAGGTCTATCGTCATAATGGCGAATGGAAATTTAGAGCAGTCGGTCAGGGCTATGCGGGCGGACTTGCTGCAATGTGTCAACAATATGGTATTCAAGTTGGCTAAAACCGATCTCTCAAAACAGACAAGATGTATGTTTTGAGATTTTTTTGAAAGGGTAACAATGAAACATTTTCGTTTCTCAATTATTTTTACCGTGATCTGTCTGGCATTATCTGCATGGTGGGGCTTCAGTCATGGACCAGAGGCAGGCGTGCAGGCAATGCTTCGGGTATTGCTGATCACTGCAATTCTGGCGGTGATGGAAGTGTCGCTATCTTTTGATAATGCCGTGGTCAACGCATCAATATTGCGTCACTGGGACGAATTCTGGAAAAAAATCTTTTTAACTGTCGGGATTCTGATTGCCGTTTTTGGTATGCGCCTGATTTTCCCAATTGTCATTGTGGCTGTAACTGCAGATATGGGAATGGTTGAAGTTGTCAGGATGGCACTCAACGATCCAGTTCAGTATTCTGAAAAGTTATTGGCACATCACGCGGAAATTGCTGCCTTTGGGGGCATGTTCCTGCTTTTGGTTTTCCTTAACTTCCTGTTTGATGATGGTAAGGACACGCATTGGTTTCATTGGCTGGAATCACGTTTAGCAAATTTAGCGAATGTTCCTGCCATGTCAGTTTTCGTTGCAATGATCGCCCTTCTCATTATGGTGGGTTTTGTTGCGCCAGAGACGAAATTGGTGGTGGCGATTGCAGGCATCTGGGGTATTGTGGTTTATGTGGGTGTTCAGGCACTTGGGCATTTACTTGAAAGCAGCCAGTCAGAAGATGAAGAAGGCGAAGCTTCAGAAAGCGTTACCAAAGGTGCATCAAGCACAATTGTGAAAGCAGGTATTGGGGGTTTCCTTTATCTGGAAGTGCTGGATGCCTCATTCAGTTTTGATGGTGTGATTGGTGCTTTTGCAATTACAACTGATGTTGTTGTGATTATGCTTGGTCTTGCGATTGGTGCAATGTTTGTACGTTCCATGACCATTTATCTGGTGGAAAAAGGCACATTGGAAGCCTTTATTTATCTGGAGCATGGTGCAATGTATGCAATTGGAATGCTGGCAGCAATTATGCTATACACAGGTACAGGTGGGCATGTGCCAGAAGTGGTAACAGGCCTGATTGGGGTGGCGTTCATTATATGGGCAGTTCTCTCATCAATTGCCTATGAAAAACGACAATCACAATCTTGATAAAATCCAGGGATATAACAAAACTGTTATATCCATAAAATATAATTTAGCAATGAGATAAGGAGAATAACTCATGGCAATTAGCTTAACCAAAGGTGGCAATGTTAGCTTGACTAAAGAAGCGCCGGGAATCACTAAAACAACAGTCGGTTTAGGCTGGAACCCTCGCGTGACAGATGGTCAGGCTTTTGACCTTGATGCGATTGCATTCCTTGTTGGAGAAAACGGTAAGGTACGTGCAGACAATGACTTTATTTTCTTCAATAATTTGACTTCATCTGATGGTTCAGTCAAACACAATGGTGACAACCGCACAGGTGAAGGTGCTGGCGATGATGAAACTTTAAGCGTTGATTTAAGCAAAGTTCCTGCTGATGTGAGCAAAGTGATTTTTGCAGTGACGATTTATGATGGTCAGACACGTAACCAGAACTTTGGCCAGGTTGGCAATGCCTATATCCGTGTCATCAATGATGCAGGTGGTAGCGAAATTGCACGCTATGATTTGTCTGAAGACAGCAGCACTGAAACAGCCATGATCTTTGGTGAGCTTTATAAAAATGGCAGCGAATGGAAATTCCGTGCCATTGGTCAAGGCTTTGCAGGCGGTTTAGGGCCTTTGGCAGCCTCTTATGGTGTAGCGGTTTAAGTCGGCAAACCTGCTTTGGAAAAATAGTGTTTAGGCACTATTTTTCTTCACTTGAAGAAATAATGATAAAATAGGCTATTAAAAGAAATGCTGAATCTAGTTCGTGGACAAAAAATAAAATTAAATGATTTATTGCAGGACCAAAACGCTTTTTATATTCAGATTCAATATCAAGCCAGCTTTATACTTGACCTTGCCAGTTTTGGTCTGGATGCTCAATATAAATTGAGTGATGAGCGTTATATGACATTTTATAATCAGCCTAAAACACCATGCCAAGCCGTTCAGTTACTCGATAATCAGCCACAACAGAGTCGTTTCTTGGTCAATCTTGATCAGTTACCAAACACAATCCAATATCTCGTTTTAACCGCTGCGATTGATGGTCAGGCAGTGATGTCACAACTGCAACATGCCACGATTCAAATTTTAAATTTACAATTACAGCCGATTGCTGAATTGAAATTAGAGGGGCAGCTCTTTGCTCAGGAACGAGCCACGATGTTGGTTGAAATTTATCGTAAAGATAATATTTGGCGTTTGGCAGCCATTGGGCAAGGATTCAATGCAGGTTTGGCGGCATTGATTCAACATTTTGGTGGTGAAGTTGCAGAGGAATCAACTCCAGCGCCAATATCACAAACACAAGCTTCCCTAAATATGACACCTGTAGCATCAAGACTTGATTTAAAGAAAAAACTTTCGCTGGAAAAAGCCGAAAAAACAGGTAATGCCTCAATTATTGATCTGACTAAAAAGTCTCTGGTTCAATTAGAAAAGAAAAATTTATTGGGTGTGACAGCACGAGTGGCGTTGGTACTCGATGCATCAGGTTCAATGGATGGACAATATCGCCGTGGTGATGTACAAAAAGTGGTGAATCGTTTAATGCCACTGGCAATTCATTTTGATGATGATGGCAGTTTTGAATGTTGGGCATTTGCACAAAAAACCACACAACTGGATGATGTCACCCTAAATAATGTCAATGACTTTATCAACACCACCCAGCGTGGCTGGAAAAACTGGCAGGTCGGTGCCCGTTATAATGAGGAAATTCCTGCCATTGAGGCTGTCATTGACTATTATAAAAGATTTAAGGATAAAACTCCGACTTATGTATTATTTATTTCTGATGGTGGCGTGGGAAATCGCAGACAAATGCAAAAAGTACTGACCAAAGCCGCAGAATTGCCTATATTTTGGCAGTTTGTGGGAGTGGATGGGCGTGACTACGGAGCTTTGGAAAAACTGGATGAAATGTCTGGACGTATTGTGGACAACTGCAATTTCTTTAGTCTGGACCGAATTGAAAGTGTTTCTGACGAGCGTTTATATGAATTGTTATTGGAAGAATTTCCCGATTGGCTCAAAGTAGCTCAGCAAAAAAATATTGTTCAGAACTGAAGGAATAGAGAAATGGCACAATTTAGTCTGGTTGGTTCACCTGAACCATTTTTACATGTATCTATGCGCCGTGGCGATAAAATTTACTGTGAAAGTAATGCAATGGTCATGATGGAAGCTCCTTTAGAACTGAAAGGACGTTTACAAGGTGGCTTAATGCAGTCATTGTTGCGCCGTTTTGCCAATGAAGAATCTTTATTTCAACAACATATCGAAGCAGTACGTGGTGATGGGGATTGTTTACTTTCTGCTGCACTGGATGGAGATATGCAGATTTTAGATGTAGGTGCAACCCAGTACATTTTAAGTGACGGCGCGTTTGTCGCAGCGCATGATTCCGTGGAAATCAAGGCACGTTTAAACAGCAGTATTGGCGGCGCCTTTTTCGGAAACACGGGTGGATTTCTGGTCATGGAAACCAGCGGACACGGGCAGGTGGTGGTTGCGGGTTGCGGTACATTGTTTGAACTGGAAGTGGAACCAAATAAAGAGGTTGTGATTGATAATGGACATGTGGTGTGTTGGGACTCACGCTTAAACTATAACTTATCTGTTTCAACCTCACAAAGTAGTGGTCTGTTGGGAAATCTGATGAATAGCGTCATGAGTGGCGAGGGAATGGTGTTACGTTTTTCAGGTAAGGGTAAAGTCATTATCTGTTCACGTAATCGTCAGAACTTTCTGGCATGGTTACAAAGCAAGCTAGGCCCATCACGTTCAGGTCAGTAATTTTTTATTATGAATGATAAATCATTGAAAACGTTTATTTCACAAAGAGGAGAAAACAATGGCGATTAATCTGGAAAAAGGTCAGAAAATTAATCTTGAAAAAGCGGATGGAAGCAGCTTACAACAAATTTTTCTGGGTGTAGGCTGGGATGTTGCCAAAAGCAAGGGTTTATTTGGCTTTGGTGGTGGCAGTGGAGACATTGATTTAGATGCGTCCGTCATTCTGTTTGATGAAAATAAACAGGTTGTAGATGTGGTTTATTTTGGGCAGTTACGCAGTAAGGATGGCAGTATCGTACACTCAGGTGATAACCTGACTGGTGCAGGCGATGGTGATGATGAAGTGATTCATGTGAATTTGAATCAAGTGCCAAGCCATGTCAAGTCATTGGCATTTACCGTAAGCAGTTTCCGTGGACAAACTTTTGAAAAAGTTGAAAATGCGTTCTGCCGTCTGGTTGATCAAAACAGTAATCAGGTGATCGCGAGTTATAAACTGTCTTCGCAAGGTGCACATACTGGCCTGATTATTGCCAAAATTTACCGCCATAATGGCGCCTGGAAAATGCATGCGATTGGTGAAAATGTGCATGGTCGTACTTTCCAGGATATTGTTCCGCATGTGTTACCGTATGTTTAATAATTAAGCAGCCCACTTTTCCGAGTCATAATCTGGAAAAGTGGGTTTGATTTAATCCATGAGCATATAGGCGTGTAACACTTCACGCATATATTGTGGAATTGCTCTACTTTTTCTGGTTTGTCGATCTACAAACACATGCACAAAATGCCCTTGAGCTGCTGCTTGTGTTTGATCTTGCTTAAAAATTGCCAGCTCATAACGCAGTGAGGAGTTACCAATCTTTCCAATGGCGACACCCACCTCAACCATTTCAGGAAAGGAGAGTTCCTGTAAGAAACTACAGGCTGAATCTACCACCAAACCAATGATCTCACTGTTGTGAATGTTAAATCCCGTTTTTTGGATCAGTAATGAATTGGCTGCGGTATCAAAGTAACTGTAGTAGGTTACATTGTTGATATGCCCGTAAATATCATTGTCTGCCCATCGGGTCTGAATTGGTAAAAAGAACTTAAACTGTTCGCGTGTTTTTAAAGTGGGTTTACTCATGCATAAATCGCCTGATAAATCTGTAAAGCATCTTGTTCGGTCATTTCTCTTGGATTGTTCTGCAACAGTCGGGTTTGCAGCATGGCATCCTTTGCCAATTGCGGCAATTTTGCCTCGGCAATATCCAGTTCCTTGAGTTCCAGGGTAAGACCACTTTGATCCAGATGGTTTTGCATGTGGTCAATAAATAAATCACATAGTCCATCGATACAGCCTGTACTACGAGGGTCCAGCCATTGCATCAGTTCAGCATAATATTGTTTGGCTTTTGGTGCATTGAATTTTAGAACTTCAACCAAAACCAGTGCATTGCTATGTCCATGTGATAGATGGAAATGTCCACCCAGTGGATAGGCTAGTGCATGAACCGCACCGACAGGTGCATTGGCAAAAGCCTGACCTGCCAGCATTGAACCTACCAGCATATTTTGGCGAGCTTCTAAATCAGCCCCATTTTTCAATACTTTAGTTAAATTATGATTTAATAATTTCAGTGCATTTTGGGCTAACATATCTGCATAGAAGTTTTTTTTAACATTTGAAGTATAGGCTTCAATTGCATGTACCATCGCGTCAATACCTGTTGCAGCCGTGATATGCGCAGGTAAGCCTTGTGTAAAAGTTGCATCTAAAATGGCCACATCGGCATATAAAATTGGTGCTACCACACCCATTTTAGTGGTTGCACCTGTTGTGACAATTGAGATTGGTGTGACTTCTGAACCTGTTCCCGCTGTTGTTGGAATAAGAATGAGTGGCAAACGAGGGGATGTGGCTTGGTTTACACCATAGATTTCACTCAGTTTTTGCTGTTGTTTAGGGTGTGCGAGCAAGGCAATGATTTTAGCCACGTCCATGGAACTACCACCACCAAAACCGATGATCACATCAATTTGCTCTTGTGTCGCAAAATCAACAGCTTCTAAAACAATATGTTCAGGTGGGTCGGCCTGAATATCGGAATAAATGATAGTCTCAAGACCTATCTGATCCAGAATGTCTAGAATGGGTAAATGAAGCTGCTGCTTAATCATGCCAGCATCAGTGACCAGAAGCGCTTTTCGATAATCATGTTGTGACAAGATGGTTCTAAGTTCCTGTATTGAACCTAAACCTGCAATAATGTTGGGAACGGTCTGGAACTGAAACTGGTTCATACGTACATCCTTATTTCTATCTTTTGACAAATCATCGTCCATACCTGACCTATGTCGCAATCATAGACAAAATGCCAACAAATTCTAATAAATACAACATTTTTATATAAGGCAACTATAGGTTTCACTGCCCAAATAAATTACCATAAGATGTTCTAAAAAGTGTAGTTTTGAGGTGATTATGCCATCCCCAATACCGTACAAGGTATTATGTGTCTGTTTAGGAAATATATGCCGTTCACCCACAGCGGAAGCAATTCTCAGACATTATTGTGATGCGCATGGTTTAAATGTATCTGTCGATTCGGCGGGTACGAGTAATTACCACCCAAACAAGGCACCTGATGCGCGAAGCCAGAAACATGCGCTACAGCGTGGCTATGATTTATCGGGCTTACGTGCCAGACAAATTCGTCTTGAGGATTTTATTGAGTTTGATCTGATTCTGGCGATGGACCATGAGAATTTTGAAGATATTCAGTCCCTCATGTCGAAAGCGGTACACCAGTTTGGTGCGGAACAGATCCGCGCCAAAATCGCATTGATGAGTGAGCATGATCCTCATTTTAACCAGCAGGCAGTGCCTGACCCTTACTACGGTGGATCGGATGGATTTGATCGAGTACTTGATCAATGTGAATCTAGCAGCCAAGCATGGGTTAACGTTTTTAAAAAGCAAATGAAAGTAGGGTAATAGGATTTAATTTAATATGCAGGTACAAGCACAAGTTCAGCTTAAAAACTTAAATACATTAAATTTGAGTGCTATTGCTTCGCATTATGTTCAAATCAATCATCCTGATGATGTGATCGAGGCATTAAACTTTGCTGAGCAACACAATTTGAATGCTTTGATTTTATCTGGTGGAAGTAATGTGTTATTACCCCAACAGATTCAAGCTTTGGTGTTGCATTTAAATATACAAGGGATAAATGTTCTCGCTGAAGATGAAAATACCATCACAGTAAAAGTGGGTGCTGGGCAAGTATGGCATGACTTTGTGTTGTACAGCACTCAACAACAATGGTTTGGTTTGCAAAACCTCGCACTCATTCCCGGCTTAGTGGGTGCATCACCTGTGCAGAATATTGGTGCCTATGGTGTTGAAGTTGGCGAGTTTATCGATTCTGTTCAAGTCTATGATCGTCAACTAAAAGTATTTGATTCTATTTTAGGTTTAGACTGTCACTTTGCTTATCGCCATAGTATTTTCAAAGATTATCCAAACCGCTACATCATCGTCAGTGTTACTTTCAAACTATTAAAAAAAGCTGATTTGAAGTTGAGTTATGGTGATCTTAAACAAGCTGTTGGAGAGGAATTCACCGCTGAAAATTTACAAAATCAGGTGATTCATATTCGTCAAAGTAAATTGCCCGATCCAAAAGAATTTCCAAATGTTGGAAGCTTTTTTAAGAATCCAATCTTGACTGAAGCTGAATTTGGCAAAATTGCTCAACATTTTCCAAATATTCCCCATTATCCTCAAACACATAGCAATGTTAAAGTTGCAGCGGGTTGGTTGATTGATCAAGCAGGTTGGAAAGGTAAACAACTTGGTTCTGTTGGAATGTTTGATAAACAGGCATTGGTGTTAGTGAATTATGCAGATGCGACATTAGCTGATGTTAAAAATACCTATCAAACTGTACAAAGTGATGTAAAACAGAAATTTAATATTCAATTAGAACCTGAACCAGTGTTGTATAGTGAGCAAGGCTTAATCCAAGCACATCATGTATAAGGAATTTTATGGGTAAAGTACATTGGATGATTGGCTTAGTACGAATCATAACTATATTTTTCATGCTATTAGGCTGCTCTGTACTTTTTTTATATTCGCCATTTTATTCGCAATTGGTTGTAAAGGGGCTAAACCGATTTGTACCTGTTGATGTGAATGAAGTTGCTGCACAAAGTCAGAAACCAGCTGCATTAAGCGAGCATGAAACTTTGGAGCCGGGGTCTAATTTGTGGATTGCGCGCCAAGCTTATCTCAAGTTAATGGAAAAAACATTTCGGTCTGAAAAACCTGAAGATTTAAGATTAATTCAAGCACGTTATAAATTATTACAACAACTGATGACCGAAGAGCAAGAACGTGAAAATGTAGAAGAAAACCAGCAGACCAATATTCCATTAATGGCGGAGAAATCAGAACAGGAACAAGAGAGTTCTGCTGTAGCAGCAAGTACGCCAATGGATTTTTTACAGTGGAATACGCCTGATAATCAGGCTTTAATGGGAAAATATATTGCTTTTTTAGAAACATATCCTATTGAGTTACCTGTTTATTCAGATGAAAAAGACGAGACAAATAAAGATTTAGTCGATCTGAAGAAGAACAAGGATGGAATGAACGAGTCGCAAGGATTGTCTCAGCCATATGCAATTGTTGTTTTAGGCGGTGGCTTGACACTTGGTGCAAATGGTAAAGATATTGTTGTAAATAACTATACACGTCTTCGATTGGAAAAAACTTTGCAAGTCGAAAAGCAATATCCTCTTCCTATTGTTTTAAGTGGTGTTGAAGCACCTTATATGCAAGCTTGGCTTAAAGAACGAGGTATAGAAGCGAAGCTTCTAGAAAATAGAAGTATGAATACCTGTGAAAACTCCAGATTTAGTTCATTATTACTGCAAAAGAAAGGTGGCGCACCGACAGTCATTCTCATCACAGATGAATATCATATGCCACGAACAAGACGTTTATTTGCACTCAATGGAATTGAAACTGTTCCTGTGATCGCACCGATGCCAACAACATTGACAGACTGGCGACCAAGTGAACAAAACTATGATCACAGTCGTCGTGCTAACTATGAATTGCTAGCAACGATTCGTGATACGCTTTTTGGCTCAAGTCATTGTCGAGAGATACCATAATATGTCCAATATTCCATTTTTAAATCCGACAATACTTAAACAATTGGATTTACCTATCCCCAATAGAGAAACAACGCCTCAGCTTTTAGAGCCGCTTGATTTATCAAAAATAATAGAACCTTCAAAAGCACTACAAGCTTATAGAAAGCTTTATGGTTTAGATTTACTTGAATGCGAACACTGGCAAGGCTATGTTGAAATGCCATTATTTCGTTTACATGTACAAGTATTTCAACCTCAACGCGAAAAGATTTTAGGTACGGTATGCTTATTACATGGATACTTAGAACATAGTGGTATTTATCAACCCATTATAAAAGAAATTCTTGATCAAGGATTCAGTGTTATTACATACGATTTGCCCGGTCATGGATTAAGTAATGGTTCACCAGCAAGTATTCAGAATTTTGACCATTACCAACAAGTATTGCATGCAGTTTATGATGTTGTTCGTAGTGCTAAACAACTACCAAAACCATGGTTAGGAATAGGGCAAAGTACTGGTGGTGCGATTTGGATGCATCATTTACTTGAATTTGCCGAGCGTAGAGAAGATCCGATCGTTAATCGAGTGTTGCTCTTATCGCCATTGATTCGACCTGCAAAAACAGCTTGGTGGCATAATTCTGTTGGCTTAGGAATTATTCGTCGTATAAAGAGCCAAGTACCACGACATTTCCGTCGTAATAATCATAATCCTGAGTTTTTAAGATTTATTCGCCTAACTGATCCGTTACAGCCTCGAATGATGGGGATGGATTGGATTTTAGCAATGTCCAAATGGATGTTAGAAATGGAACATCGACCTGCATGTCGTATTCCTGTATGGCTTGCTCAAGGTGCACTCGATCAAACGGTAGATTGGCGTTATAACATTGAATATATTCGCCGAAAATTTAGATTACAGACCTTGTTGATGTTGGAAGAGGGTTCACATCAATTGATTAATGAGCGTGCAGATATTCGAGCTGCTTTGACTGGATTGATTCCTGCATTTTTACATGCAAAACCAAATCACCACTATTACTAGTGGTGATTTTTTATAGCTTAATCATTACTCGAATTAGAATGTATTAGCATCTGCCAATTTCCACATTCTATGTTTCCTTGGAATCAAATGACGAATGGTGGTAGTCCATTTGTGATGGTTGTTTGCATCACTTAAAATTTATGTTTATCGCAAGGCAATACATCTTGTTGTGAATGATAGCTGTTGATCTATGTAAAAGGCGCGTGAATTGTTTCAATCTTTAAGTATCCAAACCCGCTTGGGTGGTTTCTACCTGTTCTACTATTCCATAGTGGGTACATTCATGCCTTATTGGAACTTGTATCTACAAGATCAAGGTTTTAATTATCAAGAAATTGGTATTTTGTCTTCAATTGCGATTATTACTCGTTTTTTTGCACCGCTGATTTGGGGCTGGATTGCTGATAAGTCAGGCAAACGAATGTTGCTAGTGCGTATTGCAACATGGATGGAAGCCTGCATCTGGTTTGCCATTTTTGTCATCCCGAATAGCTTTCAATCTGTTGCACTACTCATGCTGATCTTTAGTTTCTTTCAAAATGCAATTTTGGCGCAATTTGAAGGCGTTACTTTATTCTGGTTGGGGGATAAACGCGCAGAGCTTTATGGAAAAGTTAGAAAGTGGGGATCTGTTGGCTTCATATTAGGCGTATTCATTATCGGAGCTTTATTAGAAATTATTCAAATTTCAATGCTACCCATTTTACTTCTAGCGGTTTCTTTTTTAGCTTTTTTGTGGTCATTTAGCATTAAAGAACCTGAACATGCGCCTAGCTCGCAAAAAAAACTAGAATCTATATTACCTATTTTAAAACGACCTACTGTGGCTGCATTTTTTGCGATTGAATTTGTTTTATTATTCTCACAAGCGCCATTTTATAGTTTTTATAGTAATTTTTTAAAAGAGATTGGGTTTAGCACGACACAAATTGGAACGCTGTGGGCAACAGGCGTAATTGCAGAAATTATCATGTTTGCCATAGCGCAAAAAGTTTTCTTTACTCGTTTCTCTTGGCGGACACTAGTTGCAGTATGCTTGATTTTGACAAGTTTACGCTGGTTTTTGGTTAGTATATTAAACACACATTTTTTTGGTCAGTTATTTGCTCAATGTTTACATGCCTTTAGTTTTGGATTATTTCACTTAATTGCAATGAAAGTGATTTTTCAAAATTTTTCAGCTGAGCAACAAGGGCGGGGACAAGCACTTTACAGCACCATGTGGGGGTTAGGGGTTGCATCTGGAAGTCTATTAGCTGGGCATTATTGGCAAGTGTTTTCAGGCGCAACAATTTTCTTATATGCAAGTGGTATCGTACTCGTCGGTTTGTTTTTAGTATTTTGGCTGCCGAATCAATTGGAAACGGCAGCTAAAACTTAGGTTAGAGTTGAATATTCTGATATTGAGACATCCACGGTTGTGTTTGTTCTAATTGTGCTGCAAGTTGCAATAAACGATCTTCACGCCCAAATGGTGCAATAAACTGACTACCCAAAGGCAAGCCACTTTTATTCCAGTATAAAGGCACAGACATGGCAGGTAGACCTGTAACATTTGCTAACTGCGTAAAAGGTACCCAACTTAAATTATCCTGCACCATTTTTTCAACTAATTTACCTTGTGCCAGATAGTGCGCTTTTCCTACTTTTAACAGTCCTTTCAAGATTGGTTTTTGCCAATTAGGTGTCGCAACTTCCCCATTTTTAGGTGCGACTGATGCTGTTGTTGGGGTTAAGTAAAGATCATATTTTTCAAAGAAAATGTTCATTTGAGTGCTATAAAGCCCCCAATTATTCAGTGTATGAATATATTCTGTTGCGGTTGTCTTGGCCCCAAAAGCAGCGAGGGCAATAGAATCTAATTCGAAATCATGATCAGTTGCACCTGCCATTTGTTTAATTTGTGTCTGCATATATGAGAACTGGCTGAACCAAGTCGTTACAAAGTCTTTTCCTAATGCTAAACCATCTATTTTTGGACGATCTTCTACAACAATATGCCCTAAAGATTCCAGTAACTGAGCGGTTTGTTGAACAGCTTGAATCGCGTCTTTAGAAACTTTTGTTCCAATCGGTGATTGAGTATTAAAAGCAATTTTGAGTTTTCTTGGAGCCTGTTGAATGATATCTAAATATTTCTTTTCAGGTGCTTCTATTCTAAAAAGTGAAGTTTGTTCTGGGCCTTGAACTGCATCGAGCATGGCAGCACTATCGCGAACTGTTTTGCAGAGAACATGTTGCATGGCAGCACCATGCATTGCTTCACTGTATTGTGGCCCCCAAGGTGTACGACCACGACTCGGCTTTAATCCAAATAAACCACAATAAGAAGCGGGGATACGAATTGAACCGCCACCGTCACCTGCGCCAGCAATCGGGACGATTCCACCTGCAACTGCAGAGCCTGATCCACCAGAAGAACCACCGCTATTGTGTTTTAAATTCCACGGGTTGTGGCAAGCTCCCCAAGCATCGGGTTCTGTAATTCCTTTGATACCAAACTCAGGCGTGTTCGTACGACCAAAAGTGATAATCCCTGTTTGTTCCCAGCGGTTTACGATTTCAGCATTAAAATCAGGCGTATAGTTAATTTTTTTTAGCGCTTGACTACCATAAGAGGTTGGAATACCTTGATATTCTTGGAATAAGTCTTTGACTAGAAAAGGAACGCCTGCAAATAATCCAGAGGATTCTTGCTGTGTGCGCTGCTTCGCTTGCTCATACATTGGAATAATAATGGCATTTAGCTTTGGATTGACTTGATCTGTTCGTTCTAATGCAATTTTTAATAATTCTGAAGGATGAACTTGTTTGCTTTTGACCAGTTCTGCTAATCCTAAACCATCATATTGCACATATTCAGAAAATTTCATGGCTTTTATCCTTAAAGCTAAATCTTTATAATGTAAATAAAATAACTGTAAATCTAGAGCTAGCATACCTGAAAAAATGCCATAACAATCAAATAAAGTTCAAGCTAAAAATATTGTGTTTATATGGTTATGAATGCATGTTTTTCTCAAAAAATATGCTAATTTAAAACCTTACACCGTTTAGATTACGACTTAATTAAATCTATGAAAAATATTTATATTATTGGATTATTATGGGCTTGCTCAACATGGACTATGGCAGACACGGTCGTAAATGAAAAAGCAGTAACAGCACAACAATTGGCTAAAGCAAATGCGATTCGGGTGATAAGTCGTCCTGAAATCATGGGGCTATGGGGAATGGAAATTCCTAATAATAAGAAGTGTATCGAATACTATAATTTTCGTGGAATGAATGAGGTCGTAATTAAGAGTAACCAAGAATGGTCTTATGGTTTATATGATTATCAACCTTCAGAAGATCATAAAGAGCGTTTACCTGCATTAGTTTTACAGATTAAGTATGACAATAATCAAATGGATTGCTCAGGTCAAACACTAGACCAAACTGGTGAAGTTTCGCAGTATTTTGTGAAATGGGAAAATGATCACACCATTAATTTTTGCGCCAATGAAAAAGGCGAAAAATGTTTTGCGACATTACGCCGTGTTCTACCTTAGAAAGATTGAATAATAAAAAAGCCTCTTAACTTAGAGGCTTTTTTATTTATGCTTTTTCAGCTTTCGATTCAAGCTGTTTTAGTAGATGCTTCTCTAGATAATGAATATCCATAGCTTGTTCACAGAAGTTTTTATCCTGCAAAATAAGATCTTTGTGCAATGGAATATTGGTTTTGATTCCAGTCAAAATCATTTCATCTAAAGCTTGACGCATACGAGCTAAAGATGTTTTACGATCTTTACCATGAGCGATGAGTTTTGCAATCATCGAATCATAATACGGCGGAATACTATAGCCTTGATAAATATGAGAATCTAAACGAATACCTGCGCCGCCTGGTGCATAGAAGTTTTCTATTTTACCAGGAGAAGGTAAGAAGGTGGTCGGATCTTCAGCATTGATACGGCATTCAATCGCATGACCTTTTACTTCGACTTCATGCTGTTCAATATTTAAACCTAAACCAGCCGCAATCCGCAGTTGTTGTTCAATAATATCAATGCCAGTAACCATTTCAGTTACAGGATGCTCAACTTGAACACGAGTATTCATTTCGATAAAGAAGAATTCGCCTTCTTCAAATAAAAACTCAAAAGTTCCAGCACCACGGTATTGCATCAACTTACAAGCATTGACGCATGCTTCTAAAATATCAGCACGTGCTTGTTCTGGTAGATTTGGAGCGGGTGCTTCTTCTAACACCTTTTGATGACGACGTTGTAAAGAACAGTCTCGGTCATATAAATGGATTGCATGACCGTTACCATCACCTAACACTTGAACTTCTACATGGCGAGGTTTCTGTAAGAAGCGCTCCATGTATACAGTATCATCACCAAACCACATCTCAGCATCACGTTGTGCAGCTTGAACTGATTCAAGTAATGTGTCGACACGTTCAACGATACGCATACCACGACCGCCGCCGCCTGATGCTGCTTTGACGATCAACGGGAAGCCAATTTTTTTTGCTTCAGCAAGTGCATTGTTAATCGTTACAGCATGGTCACATCCAGGCACGGTGGGTACGCCAGCCTTTTTCATGGCAATAATCGCGGATACCTTGTTACCCATAAGACGAATGTGTTCAGGGCGAGGACCAATAAAAATAAAACCTGAGCTTTCTACAATTTCAGCAAATTCAGCATTTTCAGACAAAAAGCCGTATCCAGGATGGATGGCATCCGCACCTGTAATTTCTGCAGCAGTAATAATTGCAGGAATATTTAAATAACTTTCACTTGTGGTACCCGGCCCAATACAGACAGCTTCATCAACGAAGCGTAAATGCATTAAGTCTTTGTCAGCATCAGAATAAATACCAACTGTTTTAATGCCAAGCGTTTTACAAGCTCGCGTAATTCGTAAGGCGATTTCACCGCGATTTGCAATTAATACTTTTTGCAACATTAGAATCCCCAAATTAATTAGGCGCGGTAGCGGAAAAGTGGTTGACCAAATTGGATCACTTCACCATTTTTTACCAAGATTTCTTCAATCACGCCGCTTTTAGTCGCCTCAATTGGGTTCATGATTTTCATCGCTTCGATGATACCCAGTGTTTCACCTGCAGAAACTGTTTGACCTACATTTACGAATGGGCCTTCGCCTGGGCTTGGTGCAGAATAGAACACACCAACCATCGGTGACGTTTCTACGGCGCCACGAGGTGTTTTTGCTGCTGGAGCCGCAGGAGCAGAAGCACTAGGTGCTGCTGCCAAAGGTGCCGCTGCGTAAACTGGAGTAGGGCGAGTTAATGAGATGGATTGATCACCTTCCTTAACTTCAATCGCTTGTAAGTCAGATTCAATCATCAAATCGATGAGTTTCTTGATTTTACGGATATCCATGAGTGAGCATTCCTGAAATGTATAAATTAGTTAGAAGATTGAATTTTTTCGATTGCAAAATCGAGAGCAAAGGAGTAACCCTTCGCACCTAAGCCACAAATAACACCAATGGCTTTGTCTGATAAATATGAGTGATGACGGAATGATTCACGGGCGTGAACATTTGACAAATGAACCTCAATAAATGGAATCGCAACGCCAAGAAGGGCATCGCGTAGAGCAACTGAAGTATGAGTCAAGGCTGCAGGGTTAATAATGATAAATTTAACCCCT
This sequence comes from Acinetobacter sp. WCHA39, assembly GCF_002165385.1. Lineage (NCBI taxonomy): Bacteria > Pseudomonadati > Pseudomonadota > Gammaproteobacteria > Moraxellales > Moraxellaceae > Acinetobacter > Acinetobacter sp. WCHA39. The sequence goes on along the minus strand of NZ_NHRP01000017.1, from coordinate 22,600 downwards.
TCAGTTTGTGCTTGATGAATGCGATCGACAATCGCACCTTCCCAGTTGCTTTGAAATGTATCTAGTGTAAATGATGCTTGTTGGGCTTGAGTGGTGAGTTGCTGGTTAATATCATCTAAGGTGAGATAACCATAAACCTCTGGTTCGCGTTTTCCTAGCAAGTTCAAATTCGGTCCGTGAATTACCAAAATGGTTGAGCTCATTCAGCCTGCTCCAGTTCTAAATCTGCAAATGTTTTTTGCAAGATGTCTGCAAAGTTTGCTTATTATGGCACAAAATTCTGCATTTTTTTCTTATAATTTCTTTTAATGGATGAAGAAAGTTGCATACCAAGCATGCTGCATATAATGAAAACTTTGCAAGGAAATGGCAATGTTAAAATATGACAAATTTCAGGCTTATTTATTTTTCACTATTTTAAACTGAATTACCTTATTTCGTTCATGTAATTTGTGTAACTCGAAAGTCATGTAATTCATTGATTTGCTTTTTTGAAACTTATATTGAGTTCTAATTAGTTCATGTGTTTATTTCAAGCTATGAATATTTTTTTATTCTAAACTTTTGAAAAATATTTGTTTTAATTCTAATGGATTTTTTAAAATTAGTATAAATATACTTCTAAAGAGAGCAGTGGATGAAGCGTCGTGATACTGAATTATAAAAATATTCTAGTTTAGATTGATAATAAGGATTAGCTTCAATTTGACATTCGGTTCAAGCTCGTGGGTAGGGGGTTGATTAAATCGACGAAAGTGGCTTATTGGCAAAAAAGATGAATTGTGAAGTTTTGTATGGCTGCTAATGACATGAAAATGTCCGAAAAAGATAAATTGAATATAGATAGTATACCTATTACATAAGAGATCGCTCTCGATTGGCAGAATCTCTTATGGGTCTTTTCAAAGCTGTCTTTTTCACAAGACAGCTTTTTTTATCACGAGTTCTCTTATTTTGATGCTGCTAAATAAGTATCTAATAGTAGAAAACTTTGCGCTTTATTTTCGTAATCTATAGAACCTACAGGCAAATTGTTCCATTTTTGCATTTGCTGAAATAACCATTCAAAATCTGTACTTTTAGGTATAGCGCTACTTTTAACGAAGTTCCGAATTATATCTTGGATCGTATAGTATTTTTCAACATGAATGCTTGGCGAACATTCAAACTGGATGACATCAAAATCAATTAAAAGTTGCCAGACAGGTTCAAAATCTTCTAACACACGTAACTCTTGTTGAGCCTGCAAGATTGCGCGAGTTAAGGCAATTAATGTATTTGGATGCTGTTGAGCCCACTCTTGCGTTACAGCTAGAACTTTATCCGCAACATTGGGAATGATGTCTTGGCTCGAACCGACAATTTGCGCTAATCCCGCCAATTCTGCCTGAGTATTCCATGGCTCGCCAACACAAAAACCATCAATTAAATGGTTATTTAGCGCTTCTACCATATATGGAGGTGGTAAGGTTTTGAGTTGTATTGAATGTGCCAGTTCAGAATCTGCTAATGCTAACCATTCTCTTAAGCAATAATGATGGATGGAATGCTGGAAAACATGTCCTAAAGAAACCACATAATTTTTTTTCATGTGTTCTACTAATTTTTTAGCTGATAGCTCTACAGCATCATATTTCTTTATATCTAACTGATAACATAGTTTTTGACTTAAACTTATAAAAGCTCGATTTTCACTGAGAACGAGTGGTGTTTGTAATGGAATACCAATTTGATCAGCACCTATTGCGGCTGCAGGTAACATGGCAGATAAACAATGTGCAGCATCTAAAAGACCAAAAGCCAGTCGATCACGTAGGCTTGCCCAAGAAGCTTCTTTGGTTAAGGTAACATTTAGACCTACTGCTTCAAACAAACCACGCTGTTTTGCCCATAATAAGGCAATACAATCGAGCAAAGGGATGTAGCCAAGTTGCAATTCACTTTTTTCTAAACTGCTCATTTATTCATCCCTTAATTGATTGTTCAAAAGCTGTTGTGCATCGAGCAAGCGACGTGCCATTTCACCGATGGTCATACGATGACTCATCGCATTTTTTCTTAATAATTGGAATGCTGTATCTTCAGTGAGACCGTGAAGTTGCATCAGTAAAACTTTCGCTTTTTCAATATCTTTTCGATCTGCGAGTTTTGTTTTTGCATCTTTTAGATCACATTCAAGTTTTTTATGCTTTTTATATTGCTCAATCGAAATATCCAGAATGGTATGTAAACGACTTGGATCGATACCATCAACAATATAGGCAGTGATGCCTGCATCAATTGCTTGTTTGATGGTGTCTTTGTCAGTGTTTTTAGTAAAGAGTACAGTGGGTAGGTCAAAGTTACTTACACAGCTTTCAATAACGTCACGATGTGGATGATCCATATCGAGCAAAATGACATCTGCTTGAAGATGTTCCAATTTGAAAATATTCAGGTGATCAAGAGTAAAGCAAGCAACAACATCAAAATCATGTTCAATTAAACAAGTTTTGATGTATTCAGCTCGGGCTTGATCATCATCAATAAGTGCGATTCTGAGTTTCGGCATAAGTATAAAGATCAAACGATAAGTGTGTGTGCATTTAAGACGATGCACGATGAATGTTGTTTTAAAAGCAAAATTGGTGCCATTGGAGTTATTCTTATTCGGTGCAATCGCTCCTTTAGCATCTACATTATGCGCTTTATTGTATCGTTCATTGATTTTAGAACCAAAGAAAATTTAGAACTATGTTTTAAAACTATAAAATGTATTGTTTTGGTGCGTAAAAAGAGTTCTTTTGAAGCAGAAAGAATTGTGCTTTAAAACGGGTCATCCTCATAAAGCCCTATTTTGTATAGGGGTAAAATGTAGTGCTTAAGCTATTTTTATTCATAAAAATCATTAAAAAACAATTATTAATATAATATCTTGCTTTGATTTATTAAAGTTGGCATAGCATTTGCTAAATATTTATTGAGTCAATGAAGACTTTTTAAAAAATTGTAAGACGGCCAACGATGTCCGATCTGATCGGTTTGTTTACACAGCGACATGTGTCAACAAAGCAGTATACGTTCAGTATAGGAGATGGCAATGTCTTTAGATTTATCGGCGAAAAAAGCCACATCAATTAAGTTATTTAACTTCTCAGCGCCAGCGATGCGAGCATTCCACATGAGTTGGCTTGCTTTCTTTGTTTGCTTCTTTGCTTGGTTTGCCTGCGCACCATTGATGCCTGTCATTGCGGGTGAGTTTCATTTAACCAAAGATCAAATCGCAAATATTAACATTGCCGCAGTTGCCATCACGATTCTGGTTCGACTGATTGTAGGGCCATTGTGCGACAAATACGGTCCACGTAAGACGTATACCACTTTGTTGTTATTAGGAAGTATTCCTGTATTTGGTGTTGCATCAGCAAATAGTTATGAATCGTTCCTTTTCTTTCGATTGCTGATTGGTGCAATAGGTGCAAGTTTTGTAATTACTCAATATCACACTAGCATTATGTTTGCTCCTAACGTTGTAGGTACAGCAAATGCGACCTCAGCAGGTTGGGGAAATGCAGGAGGTGGAGCAACGCAAGCCCTTATGCCGCTACTTCTATCTGCATTGGTGATGTTTGGTGTAGAGCAAGCGATGGGGTGGAGAATTGCACTGATTGTACCTGGTGTAATGATGGTGATTGTTGGTCTTCTTTATTGGAAATTCACACAAGATTGTCCGCAAGGTGATTTTAAAGAATTGCGTGCACAAGGTTTTGCTGCGGGTAGTGATAAAAAAGGCGGTATTGCAATTTTAATGCATGCTGCACGTAACTACCGTGTTTGGATTCTATTCTGCTCTTACGCTGCATGTTTTGGGATCGAAATCTTCATGCATAACATCATTGCGATGTACTACGTCGAACACTTTAGTTTCGGATTAAAAGAAGCTGGTTTAGCAGCAGGTATCTTTGGTTTGCTCGCATTATTTGCCCGTGCATTGGGTGGGATTCTTTCAGACAAAGTTGCACTCAAAAAAGGCTTGGATGGTCGTACTAAAGTACTGTTTGGATTGATTCTTGGCGAAGGGCTTTTCTTAATGTTGTTCTCGCAAATGAATGGACCTGTACTCGCTATTCTCGTAATGACGGTATTTGCATTATTCACACACATGGCATGTGGTGCGACTTATGCGCTTGTTCCATTTATTGATCGTGAAGCGCTAGGTGGTGTTGCAGGCATCATCGGTGCAGGTGGAAACGTTGGTGCAGTGGCGGCAGGTTTCTTACTGAAAGGTATGTTGGATATTCAAACTTGTTTAATGGTTCTAGGTGGCTTAGTGGTCATTGCTGCGAGTTCGGTCATGCTTATCCGATTTTCGGTAGAGCATAAAGAAAAAGAACAACGTTTATTTGAACAAGCAATTTTAGAACGTGGCTCAGAACAAAACAGCGCAGCTTAATCTCAGATTAGATTTTAGGAGAAACACAATGAAATTAGTGATGATTGGTCACGGTATGGTGGGTCATAAATTCATCGAAGCCATCTTAGAGAAAGCTGATGATGAATTAGAAATTACGATTCTTGCTGAAGAACCACGCATTGCATATGATCGTGTACATTTAACTGAATATTTTTCAGGAAAATCAGCAAAAGACTTATCACTTGCACGTTTTGATTTTGCAGATGCGCATGGTATTGACTTACGCTTGAATACCAAAGCCATTGCAATCGATGCTGTCGAAAAAACAGTGACAACAAGTTTTGGTGATGTGATTAGTTACGACAAATTGGTATTGGCAACAGGCTCATATGCATTTGTTCCACCAATTTCAGGCAATGACCGTGAGAACTGTTTTGTTTATCGAACCATTGAAGATTTAGATGCGATTCGTGCTGCAAGCTTAAAGTCAAAGTCAGGTGTAGTGATTGGTGGAGGTTTATTAGGCTTAGAGGCTGCAAAAGCTTTACGTGATTTAAACCTAGAAACGCACGTTGTTGAGTTTGCACCACGCTTAATGGCGGTTCAAATTGATGATTTAGGTGGTAAAGTTTTACGCCGTAAAATCGAGAATCTGGGTGTAAAAGTTCATACTCAAAAAGCAACTTCATCTATTGAAGCGGGAGAAAGTGCAACGCATGTGATGAAGTTTGCGGATGGTAGCGAGCTTGAAACAGACATTATTCTATTCTCAGCAGGTATTCGCCCACGTGATGAACTTGCACGCAGCAGCGGGTTGGCACTAGGTGAGCGTGGGGGTATCAAGATTAATGATTATTGCCAAACCTCAAATGAAGATATTTATGCGATTGGTGAGTGTGCGCTTTGGGACAATAAAATCTATGGTCTCGTTGCGCCGGGCTATGATATGGCGCGTATTGCAGCCAAGCATATCTTAGCTGAAGAAACACATTGTTTCGCTGGTGCTGATATGAGTACCAAGCTGAAGTTGATGGGTGTGGATGTCGCATCGGTTGGTGATGCACATGGCATGAGTCCAAACTCCCTCAGCTATTTCTATGCTGATGAAGATGCATTGGTTTATAAGAAAATCGTTGTCGATGCAGATAAAACCAAATTACTGGGTGCAGTACTGGTTGGTGATGCAAAAGAATATAACGATCTTTTACAAATGATGTTGAATGGTATCGCATTGCCAGAAACACCTGAAAGCTTAATCATGCCAGGATTTGCTGATTCTGGTGCGAAAGCGGGCGGTAGCGGTGTTGATTTACTTCCAGATAGCGCAACGATTTGTTCATGTAACAACGTATCGAAAGCAGATATTTGCCAAGCTATTTGTGATGGTTCCACCTCTTTAGGTGCTTTAAAGAAATGTACTAAAGCAGCAACAGCATGTGGTGGTTGTGCGCCATTAGTTACTCAAGTTTTAAAGTCTGAGTTACAACGTCAAGGTGTAACGGTTAATAACCATGTATGCGAACACTTCCCATACTCACGTCAAGAGATCTATCACTTGGTGCGTGTCAATGAAATCAAAACATTTGATGATTTGATTCAACAACATGGTCATGGTTTAGGTTGTGATATCTGTAAACCAATGACAGCAAACATTTTGGCATCGTGCTGGAATGACTTTGTATTGGAGCCAACGCACGCAGGTCTACAAGACAGTAATGACTACTACTTAGGAAATATCCAAAAGGATGGTTCATACTCTGTTGTACCGCGTATGGCAGGTGGTGAAGTCACGCCAGATGGTTTGATTGCGGTAGGTCAAATTGCTAAAAAATATAACCTGTATACCAAAATTACAGGTGGTCAACGCGTTGATTTATTTGGTGCACAACTGCACGAGCTACCATTTATTTGGGAAGAGTTGAATGCAGCAGGCTTCGAGTCAGGTCATGCTTACGGTAAATCATTGCGTACAGTGAAATCATGCGTAGGTAGCACGTGGTGCCGTTATGGCGTAGATGATTCTGTTGGTTTAGCGATTGAATTAGAAAATCGCTACAAAGGCTTACGCTCACCGCACAAACTAAAAATGGCTGTGTCGGGTTGTACGCGTGAGTGTGCTGAAGCACAAGGTAAAGATGTTGGTGTAATTGCGACAGAAAAAGGCTGGAACCTATATGTGTGTGGTAATGGTGGAATGAAACCACGCCATGCAGAGCTTTTAGCTTCTGATCTAGATACTGAAACTTTGATTCGTTATATCGACCGCTTCTTTATGTTCTATATCCAAACTGCTGATCGTTTACAACGTACGAGTGTATGGCGTGACAACATGGAAGGTGGTTTAGATTATCTCAAAGCTGTAATTGTCGATGATTCGCTTGGTCTTGCAGAAGAACTTGAAAATCGCATGGCACATGTCATTGGAACATATCAAGACGAATGGCGTACTGCGGTAGAGAATCCTGAGATTCGTAAACGCTTCCAAACTTACATTAATGCAAGCGCTGAAGAGCAAGCTGATCCATATATTCAATTTACTGAAGTGCGTGATCAGATCCGTCCATTAAATGAAGCTGAGCGTTCAGTTGATCGTATCCCGATGGTAGAAGCATAAGGAGAATCAAAATGACAAATCTAAAAGACATGAATATGCTTCCAGAAAATCAATGGATTGATGTGTGTCATCTTGATGACATCACGCCAAATACAGGTGTAGGAGCACTTATTGCGGGTCAATCCGTTGCTTTATTCCGCGTAGGGAGCGAAAAACGTATTTATGCATTAAGCAATAAAGATCCATTCAGCCAAGCAAATGTTATGGCGCGCGGTATTATTGGTGATTTGCAAGGTGAGCGTGTTATTGCCTCACCGATTTACAAACAACACTTCAGTTTAGCAACAGGTCGATGCCTAGAAGATAAAGATCAAAAGCTTTCTGTTTTTCCAACCAAAATCGAAAATGGTCGAGTTTGGGTAGGTACTGTTCCGCAAAAAACTTATATTACCAACAATGGAATTTCACAAGAGAAGTTAAAGCTTGTTCTGATTGGTAACGGTTTGGCTGGGATGCGTTGCCTAGAAGATTTGCTTGATATGGCGCCAGATCGTTATGAAGTGACAGTCATTGGTGAAGAACCTTGGGGTAACTATAACCGTATCATGCTGTCACCAGTGCTTTCGGGTGAGAAAACGATCGAAGATATTATGTTGCATCCTCATGCTTGGTATAGCGATAAAGGGATTAAGTTTATTGCTGATGATCCTGCGATAAAAATTGATCGTACTCGCAAGACAGTCCATACAGAAAAAGGTGAAACTATTGATTATGACCGTTTAATTATTGCCACAGGTTCTAAGCCGTTTATTCCACCAGTACAAGGTGTTGACTTGAAAGGTGTGATTAGTTTCCGTGATATTTATGATGTGAATACCATGATTAAATATTGTGAAACTAAAAAAAATGCAGTTGTGATTGGCGGTGGTTTACTTGGCCTAGAAGCAGCGTATGGTCTGAAGCAACGTGGCATGAATGTAACGGTGCTGCATCTAATGGATCGCATTATGGAGCGTCAATTAGATGGTCGAGCAAGCCGTATGCTACGTCATAGCATTGAAGAGAAAGGCATCAAGATTATTACTGAAGCCAATACCGAAGCTTTAATTGGTAAAAATGGTCATGTCAGTCAGATCCGTTTAAAAGATGGTACTTTATTAGATGCTGATTTAGTGGTCTTTGCTGTAGGTATTCGTCCAAATATCACTTTGGCGCAAAGCGCTGGATTACGTTGTAATCGCGGCATTTTAGTGAATGACACCATGCAAACCTTTGATCCAAGTATTTATGCGGTTGGTGAATGCATTGAACATCGTAACCAAACCTTTGGATTGGTGGAGCCACTTTGGGGGCAAGCATTTATTTGCGCAACCCATTTGGCTGAACATGGTAGCTTAACGTTTAAGTCTCCAACGGTACCAACTCAGCTTAAAGTGAGTGGTGTCGATGTCTTTTCAGCAGGTAATTTTGAGCCTAAAGAAGATTATGAAGACATCATTCTAAATGACGAAAAACGCCATATTTACAAGCGTATTATTATCCAAAAAGATAAAGTGATTGGCGCTGTTTTATTCGGTGATACCGAAGATGGTATGTGGTATGCCGAATTAATTGCGGATCAAACACCTGTTTCGACATTTAGAAATAAATTGTTATTTGGTAAAGATTTTGCATTGAAAAAAGCAGGTTAATCTTACTTTGGTTTAGGAGAAATTTCTCCTAAACCAAAAACTCAGTTATTTAACTACTTTATAGTAGTCAACCAAAGATTCACAATAAAAGTTAAGGCGTAGATTATAAATTGGCTATTGATCACGGATCATACAATTTTAAGCGATTGAAACTTTAATTAGGGCAAAGATGGAATAGGTAAAGGAGCAGTCATGAACAGTATTCAAAATTTAGAACACAGTCGCTCCGATCATGCACAAACACTCATTACAAAAACAACTTGTCCATATTGTGGCGTTGGATGTGGTGTTAATGTTGAAGTTCAACATAAAACACAAGGTTCAAATATTAAAGTTTCAGGAGATACAGAACACCCTGCAAATTTTGGGCGACTCTGTATTAAAGGGAGCAATTTAGCAGACACCTTAGGGTTGGAAACCCGTGTTTTAAATCCGATGTTGGGACGCAAAAATCACCGTAATGTGACAACATGGGATGTTGCAATTGACAAAATTGCAACTCAATTTCAGGCATGTATTGAGCAATATGGACCCGAAAGTGTGGCATTTTATGTTTCGGGGCAGTTATTAACTGAAGATTATTATGTGGTGAATAAATTCGTAAAGGGTTATTTAGGCACAGCCAATATTGATACCAATTCACGTCTATGTATGTCTTCAGCAGTTGCCGCGCATAAACGTAGCTTTGGTGAAGATATTGTACCTGCAAGTTACGAAGACTTTGAACATGCTGATATGGTGGTATTGGTTGGTTCAAATACAGCATGGTGTCATCCAGTTTTGTATCAACGGATTATGCAAGCGAAGAGTCAAAATCCTAATTTATTTGTGGTTGTCGTCGATCCACGATTTACGAGCACTTGTGAGCAAGCAGATTTACATTTGCCAATCTTGCCAGGTCAAGATGTGGCTTTGTTTAAAGGATTATTACAATATTTATATCAACATGGTTATGCTGATCATGAGTTTGTTGAATCTTATACTGAGGGGCTTCAAGCACTTTTAGAAGCGAATCGAACGGAACAAGATTTTAAAGCTGTCGCCAAACGCACAGGTATTTCAGAAGAAAAATTACAACTGTTTTTTGATAAATTTGCCACAACTGAAAAAGTAGTGACTCTTTTTTCAATGGGAGTTAATCAATCATCTCAAGGGGTGAATAAAGCCAATAGTATTATCAACTGTCATTTGCTGACGGGTAAAATTGGTAAGCTAGGCGCTGCACCATTTTCAATGACAGGACAGCCCAATGCAATGGGTGGACGTGAAGTGGGTGGACTTGCGAATATGTTGGCAGCACACTTGGATATTGATAACCCAACACATCAAAATTTGGTGCAAAGTTTTTGGAATAGTCCAGCTATTGCAACAAAAGCGGGTCTTAAAGCGGTTGATTTATTCCAAGCGGTTGAAAGTGGAAAAATTAAAGCGATTTGGATTATGGCAACCAATCCTGTCGTCAGCCTTCCTGATGCTGATCAAGTGAAGCGTGCTTTAGAAAAATGTGAGTTTGTTGTAGTTTCAGATATTTGTGCGGATACGGATACGACAGCTTATGCCGATGTTTTGCTACCTGCATTAGGTTGGGGTGAAAAAGATGGCACAGTGACTAATTCAGAGCGTCGAATTTCACGTCAACGCGCATTTTTAGCTTCACCAAAACAAGCCAAAGCAGATTGGTGGGCTGTTGCTGAAGTTGCAAAAAAACTTGGTTTTTCTGGTTTTGATTTTAGCAATGCGTGTGACATTTTTAATGAGCATGCTGCATTGTCTGCATATCAAAATGCAAGTTTAGCTGAACGTGATCAGGTAGAAAATTTTCGTTATTTTAATTTAAAAGGTTTAACCAATCTAAGTCTTGAAGAATATAATGAGTTAAAACCAACGCAATGGCCTGTGTGGGAAAAAGGTCAGACGACATCGGTTAAGCAACTTTTTGGTCAAGGCGAGTTTAGTTATGCTTCTCGTAAAGCAAAACTTATTCCAACGATCGCAATCGATCCCGTACACTCAGTTTCTGAAGATTATCCATTAATTCTGAATACGGGGCGTATTCGGGATCAATGGCATACCATGACACGTACAGGTTTATCAGCAAATTTAACCACACATCGTGCTGAACCATTTTGTGAGATTCATCCAAACGATGCGCTTAAATTTGGTATTCGCGATAAAGGATTGGTCGAGATTCGTTCGGCATGGGGAAGTTGTGTATTACGTGTGACATTGGCTCAAGGTGTTCGTCGTGGACAAATCTTTGCCCCGATTCATTGGACAGAACAAGTTGCCTCAGATGCTCGGATTGGTAAAGTAGTTAACCCTGTTGTAGATGCAATTTCAGGTGAACCTGAGTTTAAGCATACGCCAGTATCGATACAGCCTTTCCATACGACTTGGCAAGGCGTTTTATATGTTCGAGAAGGGTTCGAACATCAAATTAAACCATCTTTACAGACTTGTGCTTGGTGGACAAAAATCAAAACTGCAAAAGCAATGCGTTATGAGCTTGCCGATAGACACAGTATTGATCAAACTCAAAAAAACTTAAAAACCTTTTTGCCTTTTGTCGATGAAACATATGAATGGTTAAGTATTGAGGATATTTCATCGCAACTCAGTCATAGTATTGTACTCAAAGATGGGATTTTAATCGCAAGTCTTTATATTGCACCTGCTGAGTTATTACCTGATCGTGATTGGGTTGCAAGTTTATTTAAACGTGAGCGATTAAGTGCTTTGCACCGTAAAGCATTGTTGGCAGGTATGCCAATGTCTGCTGCTAATAACGATGGTCCATTGGTGTGTAGTTGCTTCAAAGTAGGAAAAAACAAGATTATTGAAGCGATCAAAACTCAAAATATCACGCATGAAAAGCAAGTCACGGCATGTTTAAAAGCGGGCGGTAACTGTGGTTCATGTTTACCAGAAATTCGTGGTTTGATTAAGACTTGTCAGTTGGAGGCAGAAGCATGACTATGCAAATTCCCGCTACAGATCTCGTGATCTTGGCGGGAGGACAAGCACGCCGTATGAATGGCATGAATAAACTACTTCAACAATTTGATGATCAAATTCAACTATCTAAAATTTGTCAGAAATTTAAATCAGAAGTGCAAAGCATTTGGGTAAACAGTCATCGAGATAGTTCGATTTACAAGCAGATTGAACCGAATATCTATTGTTATTCAGATGATCAAACAGGTTTTTTAGGTCCATTAATGGGGATGAAAAGTGCGTGGTCCCATCTGCAATCGGACTATGCTTTGTTTATTCCGTGCGATGTTACGTATATACCCAATCAAGTTTTAATTAAGTTGCATCGCGCACTACAAAAAAATCCACAAGCACTAGTGGCTTATGTTGCAATTAATGGAGATGCTTTATATCCATTTTGTTTATTAAAAAAAGAAAGCCTGCCAATTTTACAACAACAAATGAATACCAATAAATTAAGTTTAAGAGATTGTTTTAAGCAATTGCATGCACAAAGTGCTTCATTTAAAAAGCAAAGCCTGTTTTGCCATAGTATTAATTCTTTGGATGAGTTACAGCAGTACCAGCAGATGAAATTTTTTAAACAATTGTTTATTTAAAATTTTAGCTTTAAGTTAATCGCACCAAAATATTTCAAAAAATACAAAATTGCTTTTAATTGGTGCGAATGGTTTTCGGTTGTATATTGAAATTTATAACAGTTGTGTGTTGTGAAGCGATAAATTGTTTTGTTAGATAAATAAATGCTCTCAAGGTGGATTAGAGTAAAATATTGGAATAAATATTGCTTAAGTAGAACAGTATGCTGCACATATACAAGCCGCGTCGCACATAACTTGTGCTTAAGTGTTCAGCAAATTCACAATATGAGTGCAAATGATGAAGCATGATATATCTAGGAACAGCCCGATCTTAGAAGATCAGTATGGTCGTATTAAACGTAAGTTGCGGATTTCCGTGACAGATCGCTGTAATTTTAAATGCATTTATTGTATGCCTGAACATCCAGAATGGATGAAAAAACAAGATTTACTCAGTTTTGAAGCATTGCTGCTATTTTGCCAATATATGGTGAAGCAAGGAATTGAAAATATTCGCATTACTGGGGGAGAACCTTTAATGCGTCAGGGTGTTGTTCATTTTATTCGTGATTTGCAGAGTTTACGAATTTTGGGCTTAAAACGAATCTCGATCACTACCAATGCACATTATTTAGCTAAATATGCTGAAGCCCTAAAACAAGCTGGATTAGATGATCTTAATATCAGCCTAGATAGTTTAGACCCAGATCAATTCAAGCAACTGACTAAAAAAGAACTCACTCCCGTATTAAATGGGATAGAGGCGGCAAAAAAAGCGGGGCTTGCTTTCAAAATCAATTGTGTGTTGATGAAAGGTCAAAACGATGAGCAAATTATTCCGATGGTGAAATGGGCAAAGCAGCATAACATTCCATTACGCTTTATTGAATTTATGCCTCTGGATGGTGATCAGCATTGGACTGATCAGGCAGTGGTCAGTGAAGCAGAAATTTTAGCGCAACTTCAGCCTTTTTATCAGATTCAAGCTTTGCAACAGCAGCATGAGCCCGCACGTCAGTATCAGTTAGATGGGCAATATTGTATTGGTATTATTTCAACGATAACTCATTCATTTTGCGGTGATTGTGATCGAATTCGATTAACAGCACAAGGTGAATTATATAATTGTTTATTTGCACAACAGGGTCTGAATATAAAGCCGTATTTACAAGCTGTGATTAAACAGAAACAACTAGCTCAAGATATCAATGATCAAGAGCTTGATCAGCAAATTAAACCTTATATTTGGCACAAAGCGAAAGGTTATCATGCGATAAAACACCAACAAGTACGCAAAATTAGTATGCATATGTTGGGTGGCTAGTTTGGAAAAAAGTGGTCTGGAGAGAATATGCAAACCATTGACATAAAAATAGAAGCTTTTGGTGCTATTGAACGGTTATTGCCAAAAGAGCTTGCATTTGAGTTTGCAGAAAATCAAACGGTTGAAGAAGTGCTAAGTCATATTGTAATGCTTTACCCAGAAGCAACAAAAGCGATGGATAAATGTGCGTGTGCGATAGGTGAAGATATTGTGCTACGTCAAACAGCATTAAATACTTCATGTACTTTGGTATTGTTATCACCTGTTGCAGGAGGGTGAAATGCGCGAATTTTCAAGAGTTCAAGATCAGGCTCTAAGCTTAGACAGTTTTGATCCTATACAATCATTTCCTGAATGTGGTGGTATTGATATTTTTATTGGAACTGTACGTAATCATCATGAAGGTAAAGCAGTTAAAGCATTAAAATATACCTCGTATACACCTGTTGCTGAAAAAATGATTCGTGAAATCGAACAGCAAATCAAAGAGAAGCATCAGGTTTCTTATGTGCGTGTGATTCATCGAATTGGTTATTTAGATGTCAGTGAAACAGCAATCATTGCAATTGCGTATGCTGCTCACCGCCGTGAAGCATTTCAAGCCTGTGAAGAAGCCGTTGAACGTGTAAAACACGAAGTACCAATTTGGAAAGAAGAGTTCTTTATGGATGGTACAAGTCAATATGTAGAAGGTTGCTGTATTCGTAAAGATACGGTCGAAACTGATGCTCATGTCCATAAACATGAGCATCACCACCGTCAAGAACATGAAAATTGTGCGCATGAGCATACACACGAATAAAGCGTTAGGAAGTAAAAATGAAAAATGTTGGGATGAAACCCGAAAGTTACCGTGTTGCAGAAGCACAAGCGATTTTATACGCTCCACCGCATTGTATTCAGCTATTGCGTGATGGAAATACTGAAAAAGGCGATGCTTTAAAAACAGCTCGTATCGCAGGAATCTTGGCGGCAAAACGGACTGATGAACTGATTCCTCTTTGTCATCCTTTACCGATTTATCGTGCTGATGTTGAATATGATTTACAACATGATCATGTTGTAATTCTGACGACTGTAGAAACCATTGGGCCTACAGGGGTTGAGATGGAAGCCTTGACTGCTGCGAGTTTGGCAGGGTTAACTATTTATGACATGTTGAAGCCACATTGTGAACCTGATGAATTGTGTCTAGACCAATGTAAATTGCTTAAGAAAAAAGGCGGTAAGTCGCACTTTAAGCGCACTTTACATCAACCTGTTTCAGCGGCAGTGATTGTGCTTTCTGATACGGTTGCAGCAGGTCGTAAGCCTGATACTGCTGGTAAATCTGTGGTTGAGACCTTAACCGAAGCAGGTTTTGATCCAATTCATTATCAAATTTTGCCAGATGAATCAGATCAATTGAAAGAATTGGTACTAGAATTGACAAAGTCTTATGCATGTATCATGACCGTTGGTGGTACAGGTATTGGTAAACGAGATATTACGGTTGATACACTTGAACCACTTTTAGAACGTAAATTAGATGGTCTGATGGAAGCAGCACGTTCTTTTGGTCAAAAACGCACACCATATGCAGCTATGTCTCGTGGCGTAGCAGGTTTTATTGATCGTTCCTTAGTGGTAACGCTGCCAGGTAGCCGTGGTGGTGCGAGTGAATCAATGGCAGCTATTCTGCCAGCGCTGGTTCATATTTTTGATGTTTGCCGAGATTTACCACATCCGGGGGGATATGAATAATGTCAGGATGTGGTGCTGAAAAGGGTTTAATCAGTATTGATGAGGCACTTGAACTCATTCGAACTCAGCCTAAAACATTGACGACTGAGGTCTTGGCTTTAGCCCAAGGTTTGAATCGTTATCTCGCTAAAGCAATCTATTCCGAGGTCAATCTACCTAGCTTTTCTCAAAGTGCGGTAGATGGTTATGCGATTAATAGCTCACTTACACAGCTTCAAGATGTTTGTTTTGATGTAATCGGTGAGATTAAAGCGGGTAGCGAACTCGAATATCAATTACTCGATGGGCAAGCTATTCGTATTTTTACAGGTGGCAAAATTCCTGAAGGCACCACACATGTTGCTCGACAAGAAATTGTTAAAGTTGAGTCGGAGACAATTCGACTGATTGAACAGCTTAAACCACAGGCTGATATTCGATTTGCCGGTGAAGAAGTCAAACAAGGTCAACAGCTTGCGGACGTTGGTCAGAATATCAATATCGGTGCACTTGCTGCTCTAAGTATGGCAGGTGTGCAAACTGTCGAGGTATTTCAACAGCCTAAGGTTGCTGTGGTTATTACTGGTGATGAGGTTGCTGAGCACCCTGAAGATTTACACGTTGGTAAAGTTTTTGATGCCAATGGGCCGTTACTGAAGGCTTGGTTCAAAGCTTATGGTATCGATGTCGAGATTCTACATATTGCAGATGCGGCGGAACAAGTCACAGCATGTTTCGAGCGATTAAAATCTTTATATGACGTCATTATTACCACGGGTGGTGTCTCTGTGGGGGATTATGACTTCGTTCGTCCATGTGCTTTTGAGACTGGATTTGAACAGATCTTTTGGAAAGTTAAACAAAAACCGGGTAAGCCATTATTTTTTGCAAAATATGAAGATCCTGACCATCATTGCTATTTATTAGGTTTACCGGGTAATCCAGCAGCTGTTTATGTGTGTATGCAGATTTATGGCAACGCTTTATTAGATACTTTGCAAAATCAACGTGAGCCTATGCAATGGTTTAGTGGAGTACTCACCCATGGACTGAAATCTGACGCACGTGAGCGATTTTTAAGAATGCATGCTTATTTTGATCAGGGACAGCTCAAGTTACAAAGCCTTGCGAAACAACAATCACATATGTTGAGTAATTTAATGCAGGCCAATTGTTTAGTGCGTATTCCTGCAAATATTCAGTTAGATGCTGGACAAGAACTTTCAGGTGTTTTTATTCATAGCTAAGTTGTCGAATGAATTTAGATGAAATGATCTGTTTTTTTGATATTTAACTGAGTACCAATATTGCATCTGATTGATCAGGTGGTTTAGTGTATATTTTATAGTGTTTAGTTTCTAAACGTGACGGTTCAAGGCATCGATGAGATGTCTTCAAAGTTCTAAAAAATGATCAGGTGATAATAATGAAATGGGAAGAAATTGGCGATCAGCCATGTTCAGTTGCGAGAACGCTTTCTGTACTCGGTGATCGTTGGACAATGCTAATTTTACGTAACGCTTTCATGGGAATACGTCGTTTTGATGACTTCCAACGTAGTTTGGGACTGACCCGCCACGTACTTTCAGAGCGTCTTAAGCGTTTAGTCGAGCATGGTATTTTAACCAAAGTTCCCTATGTGGAACGTCAGGAACGTTTTGAATATCAACTTACCGATAAAGGTTTGGATCTTTATCCTCTTATTTTAGCGATGGTGCAGTGGGCTGATAAGTGGATGGATATGGGACTTGGAAAACCGATTGAATTTACCCATAAAACCTGTGGTCATAAATTTAACTCAAAGGTTGTTTGTTCAGAATGTAATGAACCGCTGAATGTAAAAGATGTCCATGTATCAGCTGGTCCAGGTTATTTTGCGTTTATGCAACAAAAACAAAATAGCGCCTGATAGATCATTTTCAATGATCTATAAACAATTGGCAGGTTTAGGCACGCCAGCCAAACGGCTTAAATGTCGTGCAACCAACCCTGTATTAAATCTTTGTTGTAATTCAGCATTATTGATTTCAGGACTAACCGTCTTCATCAAAAATTTAATCAGTGGACGAGTTGCTGGGGAATGCCCAAATTGTTGATAGAATTGACGTACGGCGTGGAGAATTTCGAAATGCCAAGCGGTCAGTTCTAGATCAAGTGATTGAGCAAGTTGCTGGGCAACTTCAGTATTCCAAATTGTATAATCGACCAAATGACCGTCTTGATCTAACTCTAATTGCATGAAATAGCCTAATTAACTAAAAATAATTTATTTTAAAGAAATACAGCGTTTGAATTGCAGAACTAAATCAGCGAATTCAGCGTATTCTATAATTTTAACCTCAGATTTGATTTCATCTCCAAGTAAGTTTTGCTCATTACTTAAGCAGTAAAGATTTGGATAAAGATCTACAATCTTTTTAGTTAGCAGTAAAAGCCCATCCCCCATGACTACAATCGTATCATGCACATGTGCCATTTGAGCTAACTCAATCCAGATTTTATCTGTGTTGTAGTAAGGGGATTGAATCAAAAATAAAGTTGAATTTTCCATGTTTCTGAGCTCTACCAATACAAAATATGATCGAAGGATTGAATAAATTCAGGCTGAATCTCAACAAACTCGATTTCTTGATCACTATCTTGCGCAATCGCCAAGTGTTGATTTTTAGTTTCAACTAAAATCGGGGTTAGATCATAGAACTCAAAACTGTCCACCATATTGGCAGCAACTTTGAAAGCTTGTTTGAATTGATCGAACTCTAATTTATTGTTCAATAAGCTCAGTGCAGCATCTTTTAATAAAACTTTGACAGAAATACCAAAGGTTGCTAAAACCATAGTTGCAGACACGCTTTCGTTGATCTGCAAACTAGTTAAATTGGATTGCGTTAGGATGACGAGTACAGATTTCACACAATTTACCTTTTAAAAGCAACACTCTATTAATGAACTTAAACTAAAATTGAATTAAACGAGAACAGCTTTGCACAGCATCAGCTAGCTCTCCAAGCCCAACTAGCTCAAAACCTTGCGCTAAGTTGTGTTGTTGAAGTGAATGACGTTGGGCATTGCTTGCATCAGTGATTCCCCGAGCAAGGGCAGCACTGACACAGACAGGGAGTCGAATGCCAAGCTTTTGCCATTCTTGTTTTAGATTGCGTTGATCATCAGGAAACCACTGTAAATCATTCGCAACCTGAACACCATCTTGGTAAAAGAAGACACGAAAATCTTCGGACTTATTCCCTAATGCTTGAGCTAAACCAAAAGCATGCCAAGCCATAATTGAAGTAGGTGCAGAAGTTATTAACAGTAGTGTACTCATTGAACATTCACTATGGTCACGTAAGCAAAATGATGGACAGATTAAAAAGAAGGTAAGTATACAATGATTTTGGTGACAGGTGGTTTAGGCTTTATCGGTTCACATATTGCTTTGAGTTTATTAGCACGTGGGCAAGAAGTTGTTATTGTTGATAATTTAGCCAATTCGACTTTGCAAACCTTGGAGCGCTTAGAATACATCTCAGGAATGTATATTCCATTTGTTAAAGTAGATGTGAGAAATACACCTGCCTTAAATAAAGTATTTGAACAATATTCAATTCATACTGTTATCCATACAGCCAGTTTTAAATCGCTTGAAGAATCTGTATTAAAGCCACTGGAATACTACAATGATAATGTCAGCAGTATTATGAGCTTATTGAGAGCAATGCAGCGGATGGGAGTTAGAGAATTAATCAATATTTCTAGTTTGGCCGTATATGGGCAATCTAATCCAAGTGTAGTTGAAGAGACTGAGTTTAATTATCGCTACCCAAATCCATATATTCGATCTCAGCAAATGGTTGAAGATATTATTGCAGATACTTATAAAGTCGATCATGAATGGAAAATTATCAATCTCAGATTATCCAATATTGTTGGTGCTTTTGAACATGGAGTTTTAGGAGAATACGTAACTCAACTCCCTAAAAATATTGTGCCTTTAGCTTTACAAGTTGCAGCGATGCAGCGAGATTGTATCGAATTGCAGAATCAAGCGCAGACAGAAGATGGAACGGTTGAAAGGAGCTTTTTACATGTTTTGGATGCTTGTGATGCAGTTTTGATCGCATTAAATTGGTTAAAAACACAAACCAGTTGTTTGGAAGCATTCAACATTGCACATCATCAACTTACATCTATACAAAATTTGATTGATGAAGTTGCGAGAGTCACTCAGACCGAAATTCAAGTGCAACCTGCTGTATATCAAAACCAAGAGTTAGCGCAATTGGGTGCAAATATTGATAAAGCAAAAAAAATATTAAATTGGGTTCCTAAACGTTCTCTATCACAAATGATTGAAGATGAGTGGCGTTTTTATCGCAATACCTTAACAGGTAATTAGGATAATGATTCTTATTTACAATTTTAGTGGCTTTGTTTAGGATAATTAAGACTTATCAAATATACATCAATATGAACTGAGTCTTCGCTAGCCAAAAGCATCAGTTTGCTTCAGCCCGTGAACATTTTAACCAAATAAAGCAGAGGTTGTTTATGCAAATGCGAATTGAACATGACACTATGGGCGAAGTTGAAGTTCCAAATGACGCCTTATGGGGTGCACAAACGCAACGAAGTTTACAGAACTTTAAAATCGGTCAAGAACGTTTACCGCGTGCCATGATTCGTGCCATGGGTTTGGTGAAAAAAGCAGCTGCAATCACCAATGCCGAGTTAAAACAACTACCTGAAGATTTAAGTCAATATATCGTTGATGCTGCTGAAGAAGTGATTGTTGGTCAATGGGACGCACAATTTCCGCTTGTCGTTTGGCAAACAGGTTCTGGTACGCAAAGTAATATGAATTGTAATGAAGTGATTGCAAACATTGCCAATCAGAAATTAGGACAAGTACTAGGTGCGCAAAAACCAGTGCATCCAAATGATCATGTCAATCGTGCACAATCCACCAATGATTCTTTCCCAACTGCAATCCATGTGGCTGCAAGTATTCAAATCAATGAATTACTCATTCCTGCAGTGGAAAAGTTAAAAGCGACTTTAGAGCTTAAATCCAAAGAATTTGATGATATTGTCAAAATTGGTCGTACCCATTTGCAAGATGCGACTCCTTTAACCTTGGGGCAAGAGTTCAGTGGTTATGTTTCGCAACTAGAGCATGGTCTAAAACGTTTGCAGCAAGCACTTGCAGGTCTTTATGAGTTGCCTTTAGGGGGAACGGCGGTAGGTACTGGCTTAAACGCACATCCAGATTATGCGGTGAAAGCAGCAGAACAGTTAGCCGAGTTAACAGGTTTACCGTTCGTCACTGCACCGAATAAGTTCGAGGCTTTAGCAGGACGTGATGCGGCAGTATTTGCTTCTGGTGCGTTAAAAACTTTGGCGGTGAGCTTAAATAAAATTGCCAATGACATTCGCTGGTTGGCAAGTGGCCCACGTTGTGGTTTCGGTGAAATCCGTATTCCTGAGAACGAACCTGGTTCAAGTATTATGCCAGGCAAGGTGAATCCGACCCAAAGTGAAGCCATGACCATGGTGGTGGCTCAAGTGTTGGGCAATGACACTACTATTAACGTTGCTGGTGCGTCTGGTAACTTTGAGTTGAATGTATTTATGCCTGTTATTGCTTATAACTTACTGCAATCAATTCAGTTATTAGGCGATGCTTGTAATAGTTTTAATGATCATTGTGCGGTAGGTATTGAACCAAATCGTGAGAAAATTGATTATTTCTTGCATAACTCTTTAATGTTAGTCACAGCACTCAATCCAGTGATTGGCTACGAAAATTCTGCCAAAGTTGCCAAAACAGCTTATAAGGAAAACAAAACCTTAAAGCAAGTTGCGGTTGAACTTGGTTTAGTGACTGCTGAGCAATTTGATGAAGTGGTTAGACCTGAAAATATGGTTTCTCCGAATAGTAAGTAAATCGTATTGGTAGTTTAAAAAATCCTTCTTTAACCTAGGGGGATTTTTTATGAGTAGTTTTTATAAATCGATCTGCGTACAATATGCTTTTGATTTACCTGATTGTTGCTTCATTATGCTCAATATTTATTTAACAGATACCAAAACCAATATCCAGTTTTCTGATCTTCCAAATGAAAATCCTGTTAAGTTTCTGTTGAATTTAAAGAAAATTTTTCCGAGCACCGCTGATTTATTGTTACCAGTATTACCAGAAGACAATAATTTGGAAAATGTCACATGGGAAGCAACGTCTAAAGATTTCGAAGTATTTAAGAAATTATTGGAAGGTTGGGGCATTATTGAATTGCGTTTAAGTGCTATTACCGCTTATAAAGATAAAAATTTTGCCAACGCGTTAGTCAAAAAAGCGCAGGTTAAACGTAAACAGATTTCTCAGAAACACCCACAGCTTTCCTTG
Source organism: Acinetobacter sp. WCHA39 (assembly GCF_002165385.1). Classification (NCBI taxonomy): domain Bacteria; kingdom Pseudomonadati; phylum Pseudomonadota; class Gammaproteobacteria; order Moraxellales; family Moraxellaceae; genus Acinetobacter; species Acinetobacter sp. WCHA39. The sequence goes on along the minus strand of NZ_NHRP01000017.1, from coordinate 938 downwards.
ATTGCATTGGATTATGTGTTGATGCATGAGATTCATGCACTGATTGATGCTGAATTAGTGATGATTGGTGAAAAATTCTATTTACCAACATTACGAGAACTCTGGAAAGGGCAGTTTTCAGATCAAGTTTTGCAATGTAAATTTTAATTTTCAAAAGCAGACTTCGAGTCTGCTTTTTTATACTTCGATTTATTTTAAATTGCTTAAATCTTAATCTACAAACAATTACAAGAATTTGGTGTCTGTATTTTTAAACGGCATATATATTGCTTATATGGATATAAATATTATTGCGGGAGAGAAGTTCTTCAATGAACTCGCCGAAGGAGCAACGACCCCGGAAACTCTCAGGCAGAAGGACTGTAATAATAGAAATACAATCTGGAGAGCAGTGCTCAACTTGTAGAAACATACGATAATTTTTCTTCTACGATTAACACTCACCGAAGGGGAAGGCTTCATGATTAATTGGTAATCATCTGCCAAAACTCTCAGGTACCATGACAGATGGGGCTAAGCATTATGAAATGTTATGCATTTCAAGGAGTTTGCTATGCCACATGTTGTTGTTATTGGTGCGGGGATTACGGGTGTAACGTCTGCTTATGAGTTAATTAAATTGGGTTATGAAGTCACAGTGATTGATCGTCATTTATTTCCAGCAATGGAAACTTCATTTGCCAATGGTGGGCAGTTGTCTGCTTGTAACGCTGAGGTCTGGAATCAGAAGGCAACGGTGTTGAAAGGCATTAAATGGATGAGTAAGAAAGATGCACCTTTATTGCTCAATCCGTCTTTTAGTGTGCATAAGTATCGCTGGCTAGTCGAGTTTTTGACTCACATCAAGGACTATAAAGTAAATCTCTGTACACGACAAAAAAAGATAACTCATTGAAATAATGGCATAATACTTGTTTTCTGACGACGAATATGATGAC
>NZ_NHRP01000016.1:11315-88195 GCF_002165385.1 Acinetobacter sp. WCHA39 | reverse complement strand
ACCATTAGAGAAATTTGCTCAGCTTGTTGATTATCATATGGCTTTTGAAACTGTCGCACCTCATGTTTGAATTCGCCCATTATATTTTTGAAAACTCTGATTTATTAGATAATAAAACAGAGTGGTTACATCGAGTTATAGAGAATGAAAAAGTTGTTTTTATACAAACTAATAGATTGATTAATGTTGCGCAAGGGCAAGAATTTCATCAAGAGCGTAGTAGTGCAGTCCTTGATTTGTCTGAAAAAATATTAGAACTTAGAAATGATATTGTTAGAACTCAATTTCATATTTCTATGGATCAAGGTAGTAAATTTCCTGAAAGAGTTATGGATTTACTTAGTAAGGAACGAAGTATAAATATTAATGATGTAAGTGAAAAAATGATAAAAATTAGTAGATTTGATAAAATATACAATAAAAATGATTTATTTGGAAATCTAGGGCTTAAATCAAGCATTATCTCAAGATTGAAAAAAGAAGAAATTTATGATAATGATTCATTTTTGCTAGTTTTAAATTCTTATTTAGAAGATATTGTTGAAAGAATTAATTTTTGTGATGATTTAGCTAGACGAATTCATCTTTTTAAAGAGGCTGTTAATTCTTTATTTCAATTTAAGTCTATCGATTTTCATCCAACTGATGGAATTGTTGTACAGAAGAAAAATAAAGGTGTTAGAGGTGATGTTGCTTATACTAAAGAGAGTTTTAAAATAGATGATTTATCTTCAGGAGAGCAACATTTAATTATTTTATTAGGCAATTTAATATTTAATACTGTAGCTAATACTTTGGTTTTAATTGATGAGCCAGAGATATCATTACATGCTGCTTGGCAGAAGAAATTGTTAAATTTAATTGATGAAATTGCTAAAACAAATAATTTTCAAGTTATAGTTGCTACACACTCATTTATTTTAATTAATGGGAATTGGAAAAATACTATAGAACTTGCGGAGTTAAAATCATGAGTGATATTCAAACACTCAAGGAAATTGCAGAATCAAGTGAAACTTCAATGAATGAAGCTTATGGTATCTATAGATCTAAAACTTTTGATAAGTTTTTATTCGTTGAAGGGTTAACTGATAAGAAAATGCTCCAAAATAAAGGGTATGATGAGGAGCAATATTATTATTTGGGTATGTTGGGCAAGCCTCTTGTTCTAAAAAGTCATGAGATTTTTTTTGAAAATCAATATTATAAAGAAATAAAGAAAATTGCCTATATTATTGATAATGATTATGATCATATAACGCAAACGATAATAACTTCAAAAAATCTTTTTATTCATTCTGTATGTAATGAAACTTTTGTTCATTATTATAATGATTTGGAGGGTTTTTTAGTTAATTCAGATTCCCTAGTTAGATTTTTGAGAGAACTAGGATTAAATAAAAGTGAGATTAATAAATTAAAAAATGATGTAGAGCTTGAATCTCGTAGAATTGGTAAATATCGTGCAGCTAATGAATATTTAAAAAAGAAAAAGTCACTTTCTTTAACATCAACTATACTATTTTCATTTGAAATTGAAAATTTTTTTGATAGAAAGAGTTTTTTGTTTTTAGAAAAGGATTTTGAAAGTGCTGTTAGGGGTTGTTCTCAATATAAAAATTTAGTCGATGAATTATTTCAAGAAGCTGTAAATATTAATCTAAAATTTCCTAATAAATGGTCACTTTCTCGAGGGCATGATATTAGCGAGTTAATAAGTATTTATCTTTTTGATAAGTTTGATATAGATCTAAATTCTGAAGATATTGAACAGTGTTTAAGGTTAGCCATAGATTCAGAAGATATGAAAGTCTATTCAGTAACAAATTCATTATCAAATTTTTTTAAATAATGAACAGTTCATACAACTGTTCATTATTTTTTGTTGAAAATACTAACCCTGCAACACACTTACATCTGCAATCGCTGTGAATAAATCACGCAACTGAGCCAATAAACGTAAACGGTTCGCTTTTAATTCAGCGTCTTCTGCCATGACCATTACGCCCTCAAAGAACGCATCAATCGGTGCACGAAGCGCAGCCAGCTTAGACAACGCTTCAGTATAGTTACGTGCAGCAAGTAAAGGCTGAACTACTGGTGTCAATGTTTGAAGTTCTGCATAAAGCGCTTTTTCAGCAGCTTCAACGAGATTCGCTTCAACCACAGCACCTTCAGGCGTTGCTTCTTTGGCAAGAATATTCGCAACACGCTTATTAGCCGCAGCTAATGCAGCCGCTTCTGGTAATGTACGGAAATGATTGACCGCAGTCACACGCTTATCAAAATCAAGTGGAGATTTTGGTGCAAGTGCTTGAACGGCTTGAATCACATCAACCGCAACGCCTTGGTCTTCATACTTGGCACGGTAACGACCTTCAAGGAAAGCCACTGCATCCGCACGTGTCTTGTCATGATCTTTAACCACATCGCCATAACCTTGAAGCGCAAAGTTAACCAGTTCTTCAATCGTCACATCAAGTTCATTTTCAATGATCAAACGTAAGATACCGATAGCAGAACGGCGTAATGCAAATGGGTCTTTAGAACCTGTTGGCGCTTGACCAATACCAAAAATACCAACCAGCGTATCTAAACGATCTGCAAGTGCAATCGTTGTACCTGTCTTGGTTTGTGGCAATACATCACCCGCAAATTTAGGTAAGTATTGCTCACCTAAAGCTTCAGCAACTTCATGATTCTCACCTTCAAGGCGAGCATAATAAGTGCCTGCAATCCCTTGAAGTTCAGGAAATTCACCCACAAGTTCAGAGGTCAAATCACATTTAGCCAGTAACGCTGCTTTCTCCGCATCGGCTGCATTTGCACCCGTAATTGGTGACAAGGCAACGGCTAATTTCGCAATACGTTCTGATTTGTTCCAAAGCGTACCTAATTGTGCTTGGAATACCATATTGGCAAGTTTTTCTTTACGAGATGCAAGCGGTTGCTTTTGGTCTTGTAGGAAGAAGAATTCTGCATCCGACAAACGAGGGCGTACAACTTTTTCATTGCCTTCAATAATTTGAATCGGATCTTTAGACTCAATATTTGAAATAGTAATAAAGTAAGGCTGTAATTTACCTTCAGCATTGATCAAACAGAAATACTTTTGATTGTCCTGCATCGTGGTAATCAATGCTTCTTGCGGAACAGCTAAATAACGCTCTTCAAAAGTTGCACGTAATGCAACAGGCCATTCAACCAAGCTGGTGACTTCATCAAGTAAGTCTGCTGGGACAATCGCAGTTGCATTAACTTCATCAGCTAACTTTTTCACTTGATCTTGAATGGTTGCTTGACGCTTTTCAAAATTCGCAACGACATAAGCTTTTTCTAAAGCAGCAAGGTAGTCATTTGCATGCGCCAAAGTCACGGCTTCAGGTGCATGGAAACGGTGACCATAAGTCACATTACCTGCTTTATGATCTTGAATGATTGCTTCAACCACTTGATCATCTTTTAGCAATACCACCCATTTTACTGGACGCACGAATTCAGTACGGCTTGCTGCTGAACGCATACGTTTTGCGATAGGTAAGTTGTCTAATGCAGTTTGTAAAATTTGTGGTAGTAAAACATCAAGACTTTGACCTTTGACATCTTTCAAGAAGCAAACTTTTTCAACTTTACCTGCTTGGAACGTTGAAAGTTGGTCAACCGTAATGCCTTGACCGCGCATAAAGCCTTCAAGTGCTTTAGTTGGTTTGCCTTCTGCATCATAAGCGGCTTGAACAGCAGGGCCGTCAAAACGTTTTTGTGTGTCTGCTTGAGCCGCATCAATATCAACAATTTTGAGTGCTAAACGACGAGGTGCAGCATACGCTTCTATAGCAGCAAAATTTAAGCCTGCATCTTTTAAGCCTTTTTCCGTTTCAGCTTTTAAAGCATCACGTAAAGTTTTTAAGCTTTTTGGTGGGAGTTCTTCACAGCCAAGTTCGAATAAAACAGTATGCTTTGTCATTATTTATTCTCCTTCGCTTTTTCAGCTTGGGCTGCTTCTGCTTCAACTTGTGCTTTAAGTTGAGCCAATACTTCATCACGCAAATGTGGTTCTGCCATTGGGAAACCGAGTTTCGCGCGGGCCGCCACATAACTTTGTGCAATTGAACGTGCTAAAGTACGGACACGTAAGATATAACGTTGACGCTCAGTTACAGAAATCGCACCACGGGCATCCAACAAGTTAAAGCAATGCGATGCTTTAATGACTTGTTCGTAAGCAGGGAGTGGTAGTTCAGCTTCGATTAAACGAGATGCTTCAGCTTCATAGAAATCGAATAACTCAAACATTTTATCGACTGGCGCATATTCGAAGTTATAGGTCGATTGTTCTACTTCATTTTGATGGAATACATCACCATAAGTCACAGTACCGAACTGACCTTTGGTCCAAACAAGATCGTAAACTGAGTCTACACCTTGAAGGTACATTGCAAGACGTTCTAAACCGTAAGTAATTTCGCCAGTAACAGGGTAGCATTCAACACCACCGACTTGCTGGAAGTAAGTGAACTGAGTCACTTCCATACCATTTAACCAAACTTCCCAACCTAAGCCCCAAGCACCCAGTGTTGGAGATTCCCAGTTGTCTTCTACGAAGCGAATATCATGCGTCAGTGTATCGATGCCGATTGCTTTTAATGAATCAAGATAAAGTTGTTGGATATTATCTGGATTCGGCTTAAGTACCACTTGGAACTGATAATAGTGTTGTAAGCGGTTTGGGTTCTCACCATAACGACCATCTTTCGGACGGCGTGAAGGTTGAACATAAGCCGCGTTCCAAGTTTCTGGACCTAATGCGCGTAAGAAAGTTGCAGTGTGGAATGTCCCTGCACCCATTTCCATATCATATGGTTGTAATACGACGCAGCCTTGCTCCGCCCAATAGTTTTGTAGGGCAAGAATTAAGCCCTGAAATGTATCAATATGCGATATAGCACGACTCATGGTGCATCCACTGGAATCAAACAAAAATTGTGCTTAAGTATAAGGATTTTCGGGTGCAGTGCAAAGGATTCAAGCGTTTCAGCGACAAGTTCTGATAATAAATTATTTAAACGCTTTTTTTTAATTTTCGAGTTAATTCAAAACGGACCCAATAGCCGACATATTTTCCCAGTTGGCAAAGTCCTGAATCGGAGACCATTCACATAAACGTCACCTCATGACGTATAACATCTTTCTCAATCTTAATTTTCAAATCATGAAATGTTAGCTTTGAAATGATGTTGTCACTGAGGTGTTTGCTATGTCTGATCGCATTCGTGAAAAATTACAAATTCTTGCCGATGCAGCCAAATATGACGTGTCCTGTTCCTCTAGTGGTAGTGACCGTAAAAATAAAGACAAAGGTTTAGGCGATGCCAGTCGGGCAGGGATTTGCCATAGCTATACCGAAGATGGGCGCTGTGTTTCATTGCTGAAAATCTTGTTCAGTAATGTCTGTATTTTTGATTGTGCTTATTGTGTGTCGCGCCGTTCTAATGATGTGAAACGTGCTGCATTTACGGTACAAGAGGTGGTTGATCTGACCATTAATTTTTATCGTCGTAATTATATAGAGGGATTATTCCTTAGCTCAGGTATTTTTAAATCCGCCGACTATACGATGGAACGGATGCTTCAAGTGGTGAAAAAACTACGTCTAGAAGAAAATTTTAATGGCTATATTCATCTCAAAACTATTCCTGGAGCATCGCCTGAACTGATTCATGAAGCAGGGCTTTATGCGGATCGTATGAGTATTAATCTGGAAATGCCAACTGAGGTCGGATTAAAAGCGTTTGCCCCTGAAAAATCACATCAAGAAGTACAAAAAGACTTAGGATTGGTTCGAGATCGACTAATTCAACTCAAAGATGAACGTCAAATTATTAAGCATGTGCCGAAATATGTGCCCGCAGGACAGACCACGCAAATGGTGGTCGGCGCACATCAGGAAACTGATCAAGACGTACTTGTGATGGCAGATCGACATTACAAGGAATTTAAACTGAAACGGGTGTATTTCTCAGGCTATATTCCAATCAACACAGAAAATAACTATTTACCAGCGGTCGGTTCGGCGCCGCCTTTATTAAGGGAAAATCGGCTTTATCAAAGTGATTGGTTGATGCGTTTTTATGGTTTTGAAGTCAATGAAATCGTCAATGAAAAACACCCACATTTAGATTTGGACGTAGACCCCAAACTGAGTTGGGCGTTGCGTCATCCCGAGCAGTTTCCAGTGGATTTAAATCGTGCTGACTATCGCATGATCCTTCGTGTACCAGGCATCGGCGTAAAGTCAGCCAAGAAAATCATGCAAGCGCGTCGTTTTGGCAAGATACATACTGATTTACTGAAACAACTCGGTGTGGCGTATTCACGTGCCCAGTTTTTTATTCGTTGTGAAGACAGTCCACGGTTTCAAAAGGAACTTTCTACGACTGATATTCGTCAGCAAATATTAACGCAGGGTTCATCCAAGTACGTGAAACAACTGTCACCTCAGCTGAGTTTAGGATTCTAAACATGCTCAGTGATGGTGTGGTTTATTACTATTTTGATGGCTCTATGGTCGGTTTGCTCAACTGCGTATTTCGTGCTTTTCAATTTAAAGAATTTCACGTGCAACTGTGTTTAAATCAAGGTGCACAGCATGGTTTATTTGCCACAGTGGTTGAAATTCCAAATCACGAGCAACATGCAGCACGTGTTTGGTCAGCTTTACAGCAGAAACTTTCGCATTCATCTCTGAGACAATTTTATTTTGCTTATTTGTCGGAATCGTTGGATGCCTATCAGCATTTATTTAATTACTGTATCTATGTTTTTCGGCATCAACATTCAGTCGAAAAAAATTACTCTCATCCCAGTGTTTTAGCGATTTCGCAATGGACAAAAAAGGTCGGGCGCGAAAAGCATCGTATGGAAGCTTTTGTGCGTTTTAAGAAAACCACAGATGGTTTATTTTTAAGTTTAGTTCGACCTGATTTTAATGTATTACCTTTGATACAGCCGCATTTTAAGCGTCGTTATCAAGATCAACGTTGGCTCATTTATGACGAACAACGCAAATATGGACTGTATTATGACTTACACGAGATTCATGAGGTGTCTTTAGATGCTCATCAGATTGACCGTAATATTGAAAATGGGGCGAGTCAAAACTTCCAATTAGAATTAGATGAACAAGAAGAATTATATGATCAGCTTTGGAAAGATTATTTCAATAGTATCAATATTAAAGAACGTCAGAATGTGAAATTGCATGTGCAATATTTGCCAAAACGTTATTGGCGATATTTGAATGAAAAATATGTTTAAGGCATTTTTTTGATTATTATTTTAAAAATACCAACATAACAAAAGAGCACATTCATGACGAAATTAGTTTTAAGAACAGCAGTACTGATTATGGCTTGTTTGAGTACTTTTGTATTTGCCAAAACGCAAGATAAAGCGATAGATCCTTATAGCCAATGTGTCGATGACATAATTGAACAGCTAAAACTGGGCAATATCAATAATGCTGTGGTGGAGATCTGTAGTACCAGAACCAAAACTTTATATGCAAAGCAGATTGTGCAGGTATTGGATCAAATAAAAAAACAGAGTCAGGAATACAAGCAGCTTGAACGCTATCAGGACATCATGAAATCACAACAGCTCTGGAAAAATTTTGTCGATCAAGAGTGCCGTAATGCTGGTGCTTATATCGGTTCGCCGATGTATGAGTTTTGCCCCATGCAAAAATATGCAGAGCGATTGGAGCAATTGGAGGAGTATTTAAATTAACCTTGATCAGTTTTCGTTATTATTTAAAACTGCAATTTAAATACATCTTCAGTTTGAGTCGGCGTATACTGCTGCAACCAATGAAACAACACTATTCCAGCAAGGTGCATTGTGAGCTTAACCCAATCAGACTGGCTAAATTTCTTAAAACCGAATTACAAAGTATTACCTTTGAAAGAACGTTTACTTTCAGGATTTGGTGCGCTTTGTGGTTTAGCAATATCCTCTTTAATTAGTTGGTATGTATTGGGCGGTATGAATGCATGGTATATCGCCCCGATGGGTGCCTCTTCTGTACTGCTTTTTGCAGTTCCGAATAGTCCTTTAGCGCAACCGTGGAATGTTGTGGTTGGCAACATATTGGCGGGTTTAATTGGTGTGACATGCACACAGTTATTACCTGATTTAACCTCTGCTTTTAGTGTCGCAGTTGGGTTAGCCATTTTTATGATGATGACAACTGATTCATTGCATCCTCCAAGCGGTGCAGTGGCGATTACCGCGGTTTTAGGCGGTGATGCTGTACATCGTTTAGGATTCCACTTTATTTTATATCCCGTATTACTCAACTCAATTTTACTTTTGTTGATTGCTGTCTTTTTCAATCGTTTGATTGGACGTCATTATCCGATTACAGCGCATGTCAATGAGCGTTCCAAAGACCCGACACCAACTCAGAAAGTTTCGATCCAACCTAAAGATATTAAACATGCTTTAGCACACCACACAGAATTATTAGATATTAGTCAGTATGATTTGGAAAAGATCATTTTAGAGGCACAAGAGCATGCCAATGAGCGTTTGAATCATTCATTTGTTTGCCAAGATATTATGAGTCGTGATGTGATTAAGCTACATGAAGATGATGATATTCAGCAAGCCTTAGATAAATTCAAAGCGGTAAATTTAATGAGTTTGCCTGTGGTAAATTCAGAGCATAATTTGGTCGGGACACTTGCTTTGTATGAGGTTGTGGAGTGGTTTAAAGGTGCAACAGATCCAAGAAATTCATGGCAACACTATGTCCATCAAATTATGAGTCATCGCGTAGTAACGGTTGATCCGCTACAACCCATTCAAGATCTTATTCCTTATTTTGTAGAAAAATCTTTTAATTATATTCCTGTCGTGGAAAATCAACGTTTGATTGGCATGATTAGTCGTGCGGATATGATCGCTGCGCTTCAACAACAACTCAATCGTCAAAAGCTTTAATCAGAATAAAAAAAGCTACGGTTGTATTAGGGGGAAATTCAACCGTAGCGACCAAAAGAGGCAAAGAAATTAACGTTTTATGCTTTGGTCTTCATAAACGGTTTTTACGGGCTGATTATAGCCTTGTACATAATCAACGCGACTTTGCTGTTGTTTTGGAATTACTAACCACAAAATCAGGTAAACCAAAATACCAGGGAAAGCTGCGCTCATGAGTGAAATCACTACAAAGATCAAGCGTAATAAATTTGCATTCCAACCAAAACGTTCCGCAATACCGCCCATTACACCAGCGATCATGCTTTGTCGGTTTGAGCGATATAAACCAGAATTGGTCATTTAATTTTTCTCCTAAAATATTTGATACAGCAACAGAATGAGGCTTCATTCATGATAAGCCGCTGTTAATAATGAGATAGGGATGAACTGGTTTTTTTAAAGTTTAAACAGATGGGAGAATCGTTACGGTGTGTAAAAGGCTGATGGAAAAAACGACGGTATCACCTAAAATGCACCGACTTAAAGCATACTGCTTTGTTAATTTGCTATTTCATCAAGTTACGTCCGCCATAATTACCCATTTGAGGGAATAGACGAATATTCAAATGCTTCCTATATTTTGCAGAACCATCGGATGTTTTTGAAAAAAGTGTGACAACGATGTTGATATTAGAGATTTGTGGATATGCAGTTCAGGTTCTTCTTACAGCATGTTAGTGTAGGATTTTTATTTAGTTTAGGCTTGAGTGCTTGTGATAGCTATCATCCAGATTCAATGAAAACATCAAACCAAGCGCAGCCAACTAGTGATGAAAGTTCTATTCCAGTCATGTTAGATGCTGAGCAAGCACGAACGAGTGCAAGTGAAGGAATGTCACTGACTGAGGTTGCTGGACAAGCAACAGTTCCTCATGTTGCTTCTCAACATATGACGCAACCGACTCAACAAGATATGCAATATGTTGGGCGCTATCATGCGCGTATTCCTTGTACTGATGCATTTGCTGGTTGTGTCAAAGATGAAAAAGAAGCGGAATATATCTTAAATTTATTAGAAGATGGTTCAGTTTATTGGACCAATACCAGTTTCGGGCGTTTGGGTTCAGATCCATCGCGCAATATGGCCAAAATAGAGCGAACCTGTAAGCAGGTGCAATGGCATGTTGAGCCCACAGAACAAGAGATCGTTGTGCGCTGTGATGCGGTGGATGTGAATTTATATTATCGGATCAATCAGGACCAGAATCTTGTGATGGATCTGGATAAAATCTGGAATGGGGATCAGGGCCGCAACCGTAAGTTCTTTAAGGAATATCCATTTCCTAAAAAAGCCTATGTGTTTGAAAAGGCGGAATAGAAAAATGAGTATAAAAAAGAGCGCATCAAGCGCTCTTTTTTGTCAGTTCCGATTAGTAATCGAAGCTGAAGTGTTCTGGAGCAAGTGAAGTCAAAGTACGTGAAGTCGTTACCATTGATTCTGCGTGACCTTGTGCACGTGGCAATAAACGGTCAAAGTAGAAGTCAGCAACCTTGATTTTTGCTTTATAGAATTCAGGCGTTTCAGCACCGTTGCCTGCTTCCAGTTTTTCAGAAGCAATCACTGCCTGCTGAGCCCAGAAGTAAGCCATCATCACGTAGCCAGAGAACATCAAGAAATCAGCAGAAGCAGAAGATACGATGTCACGGTCTTTACGTGCTGCAAGCATGATGCGAACAGTTAATGTGTTCCATTGAGCGCAAACCTTAGTTAAGTCCCAAGCGAAGCGACGTAAATACTTGTTGCGAGCATGTGCAGCACAGAATTTTAAGATTTCAGCAGTATAGTCACGAACAACTTTACCTTTTGAGCTTAAAAGAACTTTACGACCTAATAAGTCAAGTGCTTGAACACCCGTTGTACCTTCATACAATGTTGAGATACGTGCATCACGTGCGATTTGTTCCATGCCCCATTCTTTGATGAAACCATGACCACCATATACTTGGATACCATGGTTTGCAGCTTCCAAACCTAATTCAGTCAAGAAACCTTTAAGAATTGGAGTATAGAAACCAAGTTTGTCATCGGCAGCTTCATAAGCAGCTTGATCACCACTTGCCAGCGCATCAGCCATTTTATCTGCAAGTTTGGCAGCGTGATAAATCATTGCACGACCACCTTCAGCTACAGCTTTTTGAGTTAAAAGCATGCGGCGAACGTCTGCGTGGTGAATGATTGCATCAGCAACACGCTCAGGCTCTTTCTTACCAGAAAGGGCACGCATAGACATACGATCTTTCGCATAAGGTAATGCACCTTGGAAAGAAAGTTCAGCGTGAGCAATACCTTGAACCGCTGTACCGATACGTGCAGTGTTCATGAAGGTAAACATTGCATGTAAACCTTTGTTGATTTCACCGATGAGGTAACCAGTTGCGTTATCGAAGTTCAATACCGCAGTTGCTGAAGCACGGATACCCATTTTGTGTTCGATTGAACCACAAGATACGGTATTACGCTCACCTACACCGCCGTCAGCAGTTGGGATGAACTTAGGCACGATAAATAAAGAAATACCACGGGTACCAGCAGGTGCGTCTGGAAGACGCGCAAGTACGATGTGGATAATGTTTTCAGTTAAATCATGCTCACCCGCAGAGATGAAGATTTTAGTACCAGAGATTTTATAAGTACCATCAGCAGCAGGTTCAGCTTTAGTTTTAACTTGACCTAAGTCTGTACCACATTGAGGTTCCGTTAAGCACATTGTGCCTGACCAAGTACCTTCAACCAGTTTAGGCATATAAGTCGCTTTTTGCTCATCTGTACCGAACTGGATGATGGTGTTCATACAACCTGTACTTAAACCAGGGTACATGGTGAATGACCAGTTTGCAGTACCCATCATTTCAGACTTGATGAGGTTTAAAGACATTGGCAGGCCTTGACCACCAAACTCTTCTGGATAAGAAAGACCTTGCCAGCCACCCATGACGAATTGGTCATAAGCTTCCTTGAAGCCTTTAGGTGTGGTGACTTCGCCGTTGTTAAAGGTACAGCCTTCTTCATCACCCGATTGGTTCAGTGGAGAAAGTACGTTTTCGCAGTAATCTGCCGCACCTTCAAGAATCATATCAACGGTTTCAGCATCCGCATTTTGACCACTTGTCAAAGTTTGGTAATGTGCTGGATAATCTAACATTTCGTTCATTAAGAAACGAATATCGCGGAGAGGCGCTTTATAAGCTGGCATAATCTTAATCCTGTATTTGAATCATTTTGGATTATCTGTTTCGATACTTTGATTATTCACAATGGTGATAAAAATACATTGATAAACACTATGGAAAAGACTGTCAGAAAAGCGAATTAATCAGATGAGAGAGGCGTGCAAAAGTCAACTTTTTGTTGCTGTTTGAAACTCATTTTAAATATGAAAATGATTAAATTTACAGTTGTAAATATAATGATATAAGGGTATTTGGTAAAACTATGCGTTTAAAATATTTAACTTTATGTGTATTGGGGTTTAGTCTTTCTGCATGTTCCCAGCATGTCATTAAAACCAATTCTGCTACTGCAAACCTTGAACAGAAAGCCATTAACAGCATCAATGCGATGTATGAATATCCGAGTTACGATTATCGTGGTAAATTTAAAGTTCATCTCGACCTAGATCAAAATAAATCAAACACCTCGTCAGAAAAGGCAACCTTAGATGCAGCACTCAAACAAAAAGTGGATCAATATTTACAAGAACAAAAGGTTAATTTAAACAGCAAACAAAAGCAGGCACTCTATAATGCCTTGGCACAACAGCCCAAAAGTTCTGGTGGTTCTAAAGCTGATAAATTTGCTCAGATCATGACCAATATATTGAATGATATGCAATTTGAATATGATGGCTCAGTCCACTATCGTCAGAAAATGGGGTCGTTTAATCTGACAGCACGTTATGAAAAACCAACCTTGTTAGTTCAAGCAAAAGTGCCGATGGTTCTAGATTTAAATAATTATAAGTTTTATATCAATTACTTTGCTTTGATGCCGTATTTGGTGAACAAAGAAAATCAAAATAATTTAGCTTGTTTGGATTTTTCAAAATATCAGGCAATGTTTAAGCAAGTGGATTACAAAAAATTTGCAGAGTATGTGAAAGCTTCAAGTGCTATTTATTACCGTTTGGCTGATCAAAATAACATTCAAGCATTGTCTGTCTCCGCTGCTGATCGAAATTTAGGAGTAGTCGAAAAAATTCGCTTAAAAACATCGATTGAAGAATTAATTTTACAAGCGAATTTGTACAGCAAAGTGAATGAAAAATATTTAATGCAAAGCATTTTAAATATTAAAGAACAAAACTTAGAAAAGCTGATTGCTGATGAAACCAATGCTGTAAGCAAAACCAAGCCTGATGCAGCGGCATCCATATTAGCGAGTAAAGATTCCGCAGATGATGCAAGTGTCGTCAGTCAGCAATTATATCGTTTAGTGAATCAGCACTTTGGTGTTGAAGAGGAAGCTGATCCAAAGGTATCCGATGCAGCGCAGCAAGCGATGGATGCTGCCAAAGAAGCTGGGATAGTTGCTGATGATTTAGAATCAGCTGATGCTGCCGCAGATGCAGCTTCTTCCTCAGAAGATGAGCAAGGTTTAACAGAGGCCCAATGTACAGCGCTTCAGAATGCTCAACAGGCTGCTTATGGAGACGCACAGTATTGTGAAAGTATTTACGATATTGATGTTTTTAATGCGAAAAAAGCCGAATCAGGTTTTCTATCTTATGTTGAAAAATTACAAAGCGTAGAAAAAGAATTTGCTGTATATGATGAAAATCAATTTATTGATGATCAGGCATTTAAAGCTCTATGGATTAAGCATCAGGCTGAGATTGAAAAAGCATTGCCTCCTCAAGACAAACGTAATCCATTTACCATGGATATTGGTTTAGATGCACAAGGGCGAGCAGTTAAAATTGATTATGATTTGAATTATGCACTCCCTGAACTGAAGTCTCGTTTTAATCTTAAAGCAGATATGTTGATTTCCAATTATGGCCAAGCAACGCCAATTGATCAGGCTCAATTGAAACGAGCGAAAACATGGGCTGAAGCAAGTAAAGGCTCAATGTTGGAACAAGCAATCGGCAGTTTCTCAGAGAAATTGGGACAGACAGGCATTCAAGAGCGTTCAGCTGAACCTTATACGTTATCTTTAGAAGATCAACTCAAAATCATTGCAGAACAGCGATATGATGCTACACACAGTTATGAGCAAACATTTAAAGCAGTATTTATTGCCAAGCTGATAGAAAATAAAGCAGAAATTGCACAACGTTATACAAGTCAGGAATTGCAGGAAATTGCAGCTATTTATGCCTATTGGTATGCCACAGATGACATCTATAACCCACAAGGTAATGCGTTGAAGAGCATTGAAGCATTACAGAAGAAACATCATCTTGAGCAAGATGATCAGTTTGATGACAAGTTGGGACAAGCTGTTAATCGTATTGTAAATGATGCGATGCATGGTGATAAAGATCGTCAAGCTTGGAAAAAGCTACAAGCTCAATATAAGCAGCCACAGCAGCTATTTGCTCAACAGTATCAAGTTCAATTTGAGCGTGATAATGGAGTTTCGAGTGAGGAAAAACCACTATTAGCACAAACCGCAACGATTTTGGGACAAGTATATGTCGATGCTCGTAAAAATCAGTTATCTGAAAAGAGTATTAAATCGTTAAAGATTGAGCATAATGAATTCATTGATTATGAAATCTTTAAGGATGTTTACCAGAAAATGCTAACGGCAAAATAATTGGCGATTACTTGAAAAGAACCTGCGCAATGCAGGTTCTTTTTTGTTTATTAATTTATAGGTGGATTATAAGAAATCTTTTAATTCAGGTTTGACCCCATTCCAAATAGAGAAGGCTTCAATCGCTTGACCCACCAACATACCAAAACCATCTGTTGATGGAACTTGGCGCTCTTGGGCTTGATCCAAAAAGCTCGAAGGTTTGCCATAAGCCATTTCATAAGCATGGTGAAAAACCAAGCATTCAGGGAGTTGTAAAGTATCACCAGTTAAGCTGGCAGAAGTGGCATTGATGACAAAATCAAATTCACCAACAAGTTGTTCCAAGCTAAGCGCTGAGAGTTGCGCCTGCGGCACGGCATCTTTTAAATCTGAGACCAATTGTTCAGCTCGAGCAAGTGTACGATTGGCAATGACAATCTGCTTTGCACCTGCTTGTACTAAAGGATAAATGACACCACGTGTTGCACCACCAGCACCTAAGATTAAAATGCGACTATTTTTAAGGTCCCAACCTAAGGCTTGAATGGCGGCAACTAAACCCTGACCATCGGTATTATCTCCAAACAGTTTGCCATCTTGCATCCACAAGGTGTTCACAGCTTTGGCAATTTTGGCACGTTCAGTCAGTTGATCACATAAAGCAAATGCCTGCTCTTTAAACGGCACAGTTACATTCATTCCAATGCCATCATGAGCAAAAAAATCTTTTGTTGTGCTTTCAAAACCATCTAGCGGAGCAAGAATTTTTTTATAATTCAAATCAACGCCTGTTTTTGCTGCAAAAGCATGATGCAATTCTGGTGAGCGGGATTGTTCAATCGGATTCCCAATGACAGCAAATTGTTTGGTCATACTTTTATCCAAAGTTGAAAGAGAGGACAGAGGCTATTAAACATATTTGAATGTTTATGCTGAGACAATATACGATAATCTTTAGGTACAAAAAAGCACCTAAATTCAGGTGCTTTGAATAATTACGGTCAATTACTTATTTAAACTCAACCAATCTCTTGGTTTTAGATAATAATCGGTGAGACGTTTTTCAGGCGAGTTTTCATCCCATTCAGGACGATACGACCAGCCTGCAAGATTCGGTAAACTCACTAAAATAGATTCAATACGTCCACCTGTTTGCAGGCCAAACAGGGTACCTCGATCGTAGACTAAATTATATTCAACATAGCGACCACGACGATACAATTGGAATTCACGCTGAGCTTCGGTGTAAGGCTGTTCACGATGCTTTTCAAAAATAGGCAAGATCGCTGCTAAATAACCATTACCAACGGCTTGAATATATTTAAAGCAAGTTTCGAAGTCCCATTGGTTCAAATCATCAAAGAATAAACCACCTACACCACGTTGTTCATCACGATGTTTTAAGTAGAAATAATCATCACACCATTGTTTATGTTCAGCATAAACATGTTCGCCAAATGGTTGGCATAAGTCATAAGCGGTTTGATGCCAGTTTTGAATATCTTGATCATCTGGATAGAAAGGTGTGAGATCAAAGCCACCCCCAAACCACCAAACAGGGTCTTGACCCTCAGGTTCAGCAACAAATAAACGTACATTTGCATGTGAAGTTGGGATATTGGGATTTTTAGGATGAATCACTAAAGAAACGCCCAACGCTTGTGCTTTTGCACCTGCGATTTGAGGATGGCGTTCCGTTGCAGAAGCAGGAAGTTTACTGATGTTGATATGGGAAAACATCACTCCGCCTTTTTCAATCACGTCACCATTTTGCAAAACGCGAGAGCGACCACCACCACCTTCGGTTCGTTGCCAATCATCAATGATAAATTCAGCGGTACCACCGCCTGCACGTTCCTGTTGCTCTAGCCCTGCACAAATCCGTGCCTGTAGATCGAGTAAAAACTCACGAACACGTTGAATATCAGCTGAAGTTGGATGCTGCATTTCAACCTTCTAATCATTAAAAAAGATGGAAGGATATGTACCATGAAATCATAAAAAAAATAAGCTGATTTTTTGATTCAAACTGCAATTAGATAGTTGAACAGCTTAAAGGATCTAATCGATCTAACCATAATTATTCCGACCAAAAGAGTTGGTTGATTTCTTGGGTTAAGCTCAGCAGAATGTATTGATAATGCTTGTTGTTGCAAGCTGAACATCAGATAGGCACGTTATGACTCAAGTTCATTCACTTATTCAAAAATACAATGTTGCAGGACCACGTTACACCAGTTATCCGACTGTTCCGTACTGGCAAGAACAAGATTTTAGTTTGGAAATGTGGAAGCAAACTTTAAAACGGGCATTTGATGAGACAAATACGAGTGAAGGGATTAGTTTATATATCCATTTGCCATTTTGTGAGAGCTTGTGCACTTTTTGTGGTTGTCATAAGCGTGTGACGAAGCGCCACGAAGTGGAACAACCTTATATTCAAGCCGTGTTAAAAGAATGGGAGTTGTACTGCCAGTTGCTTGTCGACAAACCGCGGATTAAAGAAATTCATTTGGGGGGAGGAACTCCAACATTTTTCTCTGTACAACACTTGATCGAGCTGATTAATGGGTTATTGGCAAATGCAGATATATGTGATGAATATGAATTTAGTTTCGAAGGACATCCAAATAATACGACTCGAGAGCATTTACAAGCCCTATATGATCTTGGTTTTCGCCGAGTAAGTTATGGGGTGCAGGACTATAACGAAAAAGTTCAGAAAGCAATTCACCGTATTCAACCATTTGCTCATGTACAACAGGTTACAACGTGGGCACGGGAAATTGGCTATACCTCGATTTCACATGACTTGGTCTTTGGTTTACCATTTCAGAACTTGACTGATGTGTTACATACGATTGAACAAACGAATAGTCTAAAGCCAGATCGTTTGGCATTTTATAGCTATGCTCATGTACCTTGGATTAAGGGCAATGGACAGCGTGGTTTTAAAGATCAGGACGTACCTAAAGATGAGTTGAAACGCCAGTTATATGAGGAGGGAAAGAGAAAACTTTTAGCACAGGGTTATCATGAAATTGGTATGGATCACTTTGCTTTGGAACATGACAAAATGTATCAAGCTTTCCAACAAGAAAATCTGCATCGTAATTTCATGGGGTATACCTCATCAAAAACGCAAGTCATGATTGGCCTAGGTTTGTCTTCAATTAGTGATAGTTGGTACAGCTTTGCGCAAAATGAAAAAACACTAGAAGATTATTATGCACGTTTAGAGAAGAATGAGATTCCTGTATATCGTGGACATCTTTTAACAGAAGAGGATTTAGTCATTCGCCAACATATACTCAATTTAATGTGTTGCTTTAGTACTTCATGGCAGAATGAAGCATTGTATTTTCCAGAGTTACCTGAAGTATTAGCACAACTAGAGGAAATGCAGAATGACGGTTTGTTAAAGATGACATCAAAGGATATCCAAGTAACCGAACAAGGCAAAGCATTCGTAAGAAATATTTGCATGGCATTTGATTTACATCTTCGCCGCAAAATACCCAACAACCGTATTTTTTCTATGACGATATAAAACAATCGCTTATTTTTTCGAATTATCATGAGCTTGATTGAATCAAGGATGACTTAGAAGTCATCCTTCTGGTAAAGATGATCCATACGCTCACGTTTGGTCTTTAAATATTGTTCATTAAATGGGTTACGACCTACTGTTAACGGTACACGCTCAACCACATTGATGTCTAAATCAGTTAGGGCTTTAAGTTTTAACGGGTTATTCGTAATTAACTTAACTTTTTTAATTTGTAGATGATCCAGCATAATGCTACACATATCATAACGACGTGCATCCGCAGGCAGGTTTAAAAGTAAATTGGCATCTACGGTATCGTGACCCTGATCCTGTAAAGCATAGGCGCGGATTTTATTCGTTAAACCAATCCCACGACCTTCTTGGCGTAGATACAAAATCACGCCTTGACCTGCTTCATTAATCAAACGTTGGGTTGCTTGTAATTGAGGACCACAGTCACACTTTAATGAAGCGAAAGCATCACCTGTTAAGCATTCTGAATGAATACGGACTAAAACAGGTGCTGTTGGGGGAGTTTCTAAACCTTTAGAAAGCGCCACATGTTCTTCGCCTGTTTGAGGGTCTTGAAACACAGAAATATTGAAGTCACCAAAAGCAGTTGGTAGCTTTGATGTTGCAATAAATTCAATCGGCACAGAGAGCTCGCTATGTTAGTAAAAACTGTCAAAGTATAGCTTAATGTGTGAAGATTGAGTGAATTGCAAGTTCTGATTTTTCACATAAGTTTTTCTTTTTCATAGAAAGCACACAATAATGGTTGATAAACAGTGACATAATTCAGGATAATCTGTAAGTCAGTTGTTTAAGATTGGCTTGAGAATGTTCAGCACTACATCATTCGCACATGTGGCTGATTGAAGGTAGATCATATTTAATTGTATGATTGCCCCCATTTAACCCAGCTTCGGATTTGCCAGGCTTAAAAAGGCTTTGCCACATTATGTTGTATACCGAAATTCCAACTCAACGTCCTGTTACGCCATTGTTAGATGGAATTGATCATCCACAACAATTACGTCAGCTCGAGCAAAGCCAACTCGCACAAGTGGCGGATGAGTTGCGTCAATATATTTTGTATGCGGCAGGGCAAAGCGGTGGCCACTTTGGCGCAAATTTAGGTGTGATTGAACTGACAGTTGCTTTGCACTACTGTTTCAATACACCAGATGATCGTTTAGTTTGGGATGTGGGGCATCAAGCATATCCACATAAAGTACTGACGGGGCGTCGTGAGCGAATTACTACGATTCGTAGTAAAGATGGTTTAGCTGCTTTCCCTGCGCGTGAAGAATCTGAATTTGATACCTTTGGTGTAGGGCATTCGTCAACAGCAATTTCTGCAGGTCTAGGAATGTCGCTTGCGCGTCGTTATCAAAAAGATCCGTGTGATGTGGTTGCAATTGTTGGTGATGGTGCAATGACAGCAGGTATGGCATTTGAAGCCATGAATGATGCGGTTGCACATGATGCTGATCTGATCGTTGTTTTAAATGATAACGATATGTCGATTTCATGCAGTACTGGCGGTTTTGCTAAACACTTGGCTGCAATTTGGGAAACAGGTCAACTGGTAAATGTCGACGAACATGGCCAAGCCTATGTTCAACCACATCCGAAGTGGACTTATAACTCACGGTTACATCAATCTGCAACAGATGCGGCGGATAACTTATTTAAAGCGATTGGTTTTGATTATTTTGGGCCATTTGATGGGCATGATGTTGAACAACTCACACAAGTTTTTCATGCGCTAAAAAAACGTAAAGGCCCTCGTTTAGTTCATATTTATACCAAAAAGGGTAAAGGATTTGCGCCTGCTGAAGCAGACCCGATTACCTATCATGCGATTACTAAAATTGCAGCTAGAGCATCTGCACCTGCAAAAAAATCACCGCCTAAATACTCAGACGTGTTTGGACAATGGTTATGTGATGAAGCAGCGCAAGATGATCGTTTACTCGCAATCACTCCAGCGATGTGTGAAGGTTCAGGGATGGTTCAGTTTGCAAAGCAATACCCTGAACGTTTCTTTGATGTTGCGATTGCTGAACAACATGCAGTGACTTTAGCAGCGGGTATGGCGTGTGAAGGTTTAAAACCCGTTGTAGCAATCTATTCGACCTTTTTACAACGTGGTTATGACCAATTGATCCATGATGTTGCTTTGCAAAATCTAGATGTCACTTTTGGGATTGATCGTGCTGGTTTGGTCGGTGAAGATGGTCCGACCCATGCAGGTGCATATGATTATGCCTATATGCGTACTGTACCTAACATGGTGATCATGGCACCAAAAGATGAAAATGAATGTCGCCAGATGTTGCATACGGCATATCACTATAATGGACCAACTGCCGTACGTTATCCACGTGGTGTTGGTACAGGTGCTGAAATCCAACAGCAAATGACTGCTTTACAAATTGGTAAAGCTGAAATCGTTGCGCAATTTAATCAGGACGCAGATCAGCAGATCAGTATCCTTGCTTTTGGTAGTCGTGTTGCAGCATCAGTTGAAGCAGCAGAATTATTTGCAAGTAAACATTCGGTTGCCGTACGTGTAGTGAATATGCGTTTTGTGAAGCCATTGGATGAACAAATCATTCGTGATTTAACGCCTCGTACTCAACTGTTTGTAACTGTGGAAGAGCATGCGGTTATGGCGGGTGCGGGAAGTGCAGTAAATGAATTTTTAGCACAAGCTAAAATCATTAAGCCAATTTTAAATCTAGGTTTGCCAGATGCATTTTTACATCAAGCAACTCATCAGCAAATGCTTGCAGATTGTGGTTTAGATGGACAAGGGATTTTTGCTTCAATTGAGAAAGCTTGGTTATAGATCGCTAACGCTTTGTAAATTAGAAAATAATCTTTCGCAAACATTTTTTACCTAAAAGCCCTTATATTTGATAGAATATGAGGGCTTTTATGCATTATTCTTTGTCAAAATCTTCAAATTTGTAGTGGGTGTTCAATGGAACCTATGGTGGTTATGGCTGCGCGTGCGGCTCAAACAGTTGGTCAAGAGCTTTTAAAGGCACATCAAAATCGTCATAAACTCGATTTACAAGTTGAAGAAAAGGGCATTGATGGTCCAGTAACACGTGTTGATCGTTACTTGGAACAACTTACAATTGATACACTTCGCAAAAGCTATAAAAACCACAGCTTCCTTGGTGAAGAGTTTGGTATGCAAGAAGGTAAAGGTCACGATGCAGATTGGTGCTGGGTGATTGATCCTTTAGATGGTACTCAAAACTTTATCAACGGTTTCCCTCATTTCTGTATTTCTATCGCAGTACAACATAAAGGCGTAACTCAACACGGTGTGATCTATGATCCAGTGCGTGATGAATTATTCTCTGCAAGTCGTGGTCGTGGTGCGGTCATGAACCAACGCCGTATCCGTGTCAATGTTAAAGACTCTTTAGAAAGCACATTCCTTGCGGTAGGTCATCCTTATCGTGCGAAGCGTAATGGTGAAATCGTTTCTTATGCAGAACAACACTTCGCTTCTTTGTTGGCTGTCACTAAATCAGGCGCGCAAATCCGTCGTGGTGGCTCTGCTGCTTTGGATTTAGCTTATGTCGCTGCAGGTCGTTTTGATGGATTCTTTGAGCTTGGTTTAAAACCGTGGGATATAGCTGCGGGTGAACTGATTGTAAAAGAAGCGGGCGGTGTGGTTGTGGATGCTCGTGGTGGTAATGAATCATTTGATAATGGTCAAGTACTTGCTTGCTCATTGAAAATGTTAAAACCATTGATGCAAACAGTTGTTCCAGCTTGGGGCGATGCTGCAAAATAAATTTTAGATTAAAAAACCCTCAATAATTTGAGGGTTTTTAATTATGATCTGATCATAATAAAGGAGTTATTTTTATAATTTCATCTTCTTTAATCGGTCAGATAAAAATAATAAAGGTGATCCAGTAGAAAAACCTATTAAAAAGGGTGACTTTTAAAATTATTCTGCTATAATCCGCCCACGCACTTAAATTCCAGTTCATTACCTGAACATTCAGTTCTATTCATATTAGCGCACGCTGTCCATAGAGAGGACCATATCTTGCGCCCAAATCGCTTAGCGATTCTTCAGGTTGAGGCAGTAATCAAGCGTGCGTTTAGTCCACATCGTCGTTATTCGGATTGCCGCTGAACTTCATCTATTTTCAGCTTGAGTCGCTTTGCCGCTTTTTGCCGATGTCTATTTTTTGTATTTATTAAAATGGAGCACCCATTAGGGTGAAACTCTCTATGAGCAAAACTTTTGCCGAATTTTCTTTGCACGAAACCTTACAACAAGCCCTAGAAGGTTTAGGTTTTACAAGCCCAACTCCTGTGCAAGAACAAGCGATTCCAGCTGCGTTAGATGGAAAAGATTTATTAGTTTCAAGCCAGACAGGTTCTGGTAAAACTGCAGCATTTTTACTCCCTACATTAAATGCTTTGGCAGGTCAGGAAACTTTTGTGCCATTTAAAGAACGCATGAAAGCTGTGACTCAACCAAGCATCTTGGTTTTATGTCCTACGCGTGAATTGGCTCAACAAGTAAGCCAAGATGCGATTGCATTTGTACGTCATATGAAAGGTGTTCGTATTGCTGCAATCATGGGTGGTATGCCTTTTGGTAAGCAAATTCAACAGCTTAAAGGCGCACAAGTGATTGTTGCAACGCCAGGTCGTTTGCTTGACTTGGTAAATCGTCGCCAATTGAAACTTGATAAAGTTGAATCGTTAATCGTCGATGAAGCTGACCGTATGCTTGATCTAGGCTTCTCTGAAGATTTAGAAGCAATTGGCGAGTTAGCTGCAAACCGTAATCAAACATTAATGTTCTCTGCGACTTTTGCTGATCGTATTATTCGCCTTGCTGAACGTATGATGAATGATCCACAACGTATCGCAATTGAAACTGGTCACAGCACTAATACTGATGTAACACAAACATTACATTGGACAGATGGTTTTGAGCATAAGAAAAAATTACTTACTCACTGGTTGTCTGACGAGTCAGTAGATCAAGCTGTTGTCTTTGCAAGCACGCAAGAAGATACAGATATGCTTGCTGAAGAATTGGCTGAAGCAGGTCACTCAGTTGTTGCATTGCATGGTGCTATGCCACAAACTGTTCGTAACCGTCGTTTACGCAGCATCCGTGAAGGTCGTGCAAAAATCTTAGTTGCAACTGACGTAGCAGCACGTGGTTTAGACGTACCAACTATTTCTCACGTGATTAACTTCGGTTTACCGATGAAAAACGAAGATTATGTACACCGTATTGGTCGTACAGGTCGTGCGGGTCGTACTGGTCAAGCGATTACACTTGCGACTTATCGCGAGCGTGGCAAAATCCGTGCGTTAGAAGATTATTTAGATGCACGTTTAAATGTATCTGAAATTGAAGGTTTAGAGCCATCTCCACCTCCTGCTCGTTCAGGTCGTGATGGTGGCGGTCGCGGTCGTGATGGCGGTGGTCGTGGTCGTGGCGGCCGTGATGGCGGTCGTGGCGGTTTTGGTGGTGGTCGTCGTTTTGAAGGCGAGAGCAATTTCAAACGTCGTGAAGGCGGTGAAGATCGTCTACGTCGTAGCTTCGATGATAAACCACGTGGTGAGCGTCCATCATTCGGTGGTGAAGATCGCCCACGTCGCGAGTTTAACTCTGACCGTCCACGTCGTGAAGGTGGTTTTGAAGACCGTCCACGTCGTAATTTTGATGATAAACCACGTGGTGAACGTCCATCATTCGGTGGTGAAGACCGTCCACGTCGCGAGTTCAATTCAGATCGCCCACGTCGTGAAGGTGGTTTTGAAGATCGTCCAAAGCGTAGTTTTGGTGGTGAAGATCGTCCACGTCGCGAGTTCAATTCAGATCGCCCGCGTCGTGAAGGTGGTTTCAATGATAAACCGCGTTTTGATTCGAATGATGACAACCGTGGTAACCGTGTAGATTACAAACCACGTCGTGAAGGTAGCTTCGGCGACCGTCCAAAGCGTGATTTTGGTGATCGCCCACAACGTGAAGGTGGTTTTGGTGACCGTCCAAAACGTAGTTTCGGTGGTGAAGACCGTCCAAAGCGTAGTTTCGGTGGTGAAGACCGTCCAAAGCGTAGTTTCGGTGGTGAAGACCGTCCAAAGCGTGATTTTGGTGATCGTCCAGCACGTGAAGGTGGCTTCGGTGGTGACCGTCGTCGCAAAAACGATTTTTAATCGTTAAAAAAACCGATGAAAAGAAGAGCCAGTTGTAAAACTGGCTTTTTTATTCAAGATTAGTCATGTAAAATTACAAAAATGTCTACTAATTCAAATTTTATAGAAGAAATGAATAAATTTAAACAAAATAAAAGTCTTTTAAGTCAAATATGGTCATTCATTTGTGGTGAAGGGTTGCCATGTCTATTTGTTATTTTAATGCTTTGTAATGGGTTATTTTTTGCATATGCACTTATTGCACGCAATAATACCGATTCTTTGAATGCAAGCTCACAACATGAGTTGAGCACAGAAGTTCATAAAAAGAACAATTACATAAATTAATAATCTTCATACGTAGCATATCAAAATAAAAACAAGCGCTTAATCTTTCAGTGTATAGTATGCGTGCATAAAAAGTGCAGGAATGAATGCCAGTATGAATAACAAATCTCCTCTCGATGCTGAAGCCCTCATTGAAGTTAAAAACTTGAGCTTTAACCGAGGGGAACGCGTCATTTATGATGATGTCAGTCTTAAAATTCGACGTGGTCAAATTACTGCAATTATGGGGCCTTCAGGAACAGGTAAGACCACTTTGCTCCGTTTGATTGGTGGGCAGTTAATCCCTGATCATGGTGAAGTATTGCTCGATGGTAAGAATATTGCAGCCATGTCTCGTCCAGACTTGTTTGCTGCACGCGCACGTATGGGGATGTTATTCCAGAGTGGTGCGTTATTTACTGATATGTCAGTTTATGAAAATGTTGCATTTCCTATTCGTGCGCATACACAATTACCAGAACATTTGATTGCTGAGTTAGTCGCTTTAAAGTTGGAGTCGGTTGGGCTACGTGGTGCTGAACCCTTAATGCCATCTGAACTTTCAGGAGGTATGAATCGTCGTGTTGCCTTAGCGCGTGCGATTGCACTTGATCCAGAATTGATTATGTATGATGAGCCATTCGCTGGCCAAGATCCAATTGTTAAAGGTGTTCTAACACGATTGATTCGTTCTTTGCGTGAAGCTTTAGACTTAACAACAATTATTGTCTCGCATGATGTCGCAGAGACATTATCGATTGCTGATTATATTTATGTGGTTGCTGAAGGTAAAATTCAGGGTGAAGGTTCACCTGAGCAGCTACAGGCACATGCTTCCCCATTTGTACGTCAATTTTTAACAGGCTCAGCTGAGGGTCCTGTTGAATATCAATTTACTCATCAAGCATATTTAGATAACGAGGTTCGTGCATGAATACGATTGCCTGGTTAGGTAGACTCGTTATTGAGCGAATAAAGGGGATAGGTGCAGCATCACTTATGCTCATCCAGATTTTATTTTCAGCGCCTTCAAAGGGTGGCTTTCAACGCTTTGTCTATCAAATGCATCGTGTTGGGGTCATGTCTCTGCTGATTATTGCTGTGTCAGGTTTGTTTATTGGCGCTGTCCTTGGCTTACAGATGTATAGCATTTTGGTCACTTTTGGTAGTGAAGCTATGTTAGGGACTGCGATTTCGTTAACTTTGTTACGTGAACTTGCTGCGGTTGTTGCTGCATTACTATTTGCAGGGCGCGCAGGCTCGGCTCTCACTGCCGAAATTGGTTCAATGAAACAGAGTGAACAATTGGCCAGTATGGAAATGATTGGCGTTGATCCACTTCGTCAAATTGTGGCTCCGCGTTTGTGGGCAGGTATTGTGAGTTTGCCGATGTTGACTGTGATTTTTGCAACGATCGGTATCATTGGCGGCAAGTTGGTTGGCGTAGATTTTTTAGGTGCTGATGAAGGTTCTTTCTGGGGTGGTATGCAAAGTACAGTTCAGTTTTGGCATGATATTTTTAATGGCACTATTATTAAAAGTATTGTTTTTGCGCTGATTTGTACATGGGTTGCGGTCTATCAAGGTTATGCTTGTGATCCAACACCAGAGGGTATCGCGACTTCGATGACCAGAACGGTCGTATATTCTTCACTTTGTGTATTAGGTTTTGATTTCGTGTTGACTGCGGTCATGTTCGGAGGGATTTAATGAAATCACGTACTAGTGAGCTGGCCGTAGGTATTTTTGTGATTATCTTCGGTATCGCTCTATTTTTTCTTGCGATGAAAGTTAGTGGTTTAGTGGGTACAAATCTACGTGATAGCTATAGCATGACAGCGCAGTTTGATAACGTAAATGGTTTAAAACCACGAGCAAAGGTGTCCATGAGTGGTGTGACCATTGGTCGTGTAGAATCTATTACGCTTGATCCAGTAACACGTTTAGCAACAGTTAAGTTTGATTTGGATGGTAAATTAACCAGCTTTAATACTGAGCAATTAAAAGAAGTGCAGAAAAATGCCTTAGAAGAATTGCGTTATAGCTCAGATTATCAACAAGCTGATGCTGCGAAACAAAAAGCAATGGAACAGCAACTTATCAGTAACATGACCTCCATCACCAGTTTGGATGAGGATGCTTATATTATGGTTGCAACCAATGGCTTACTGGGTGAGAAGTATTTGAAAGTTGTACCAGGTGGTGGTGTGAATTACCTAAAGCGTGGTGATGTTGTTTCAAATACCCAAGGTACAATGGATTTAGAAGATTTGATCAGTAAGTTTATTACTGGTGGTGCTGGTAAAGCCACATCAAGCTCAACAACTTCAGTGAGTTCGGCATCGCAGCCAGCTGCTACTGAAGCAGAACCATCATTTGTTGAGTAATTCAGGTTAGGAGATTGAAGTGAATACATTATTGAAACAGACGTTAACAGCAAGTGTATTATCAACCATGCTTGCGAGTGCTGCATTTGCAGCACCAACAGAAACCCCACCTGATTTTGTTAAACGTGTGGCTGATGGTTTAATTACACGTCTAAAAGCAGATCATGCGAAATTACAAAGTAATCCTGCTTTAGTTAAATCGATTATTCGTCAAAACCTTGATCCGTATGTTGATTCACAAGCATTTACACGTATCGTATTAGGTACGTATGCAAACAATCAATATACAACTGCTGCGCAACGTGCTCAGTTTGAACAAAATTTCCGTGCGGTGATTATTGAAAACTATGGTGGTGCTTTC
Organism: Acinetobacter sp. WCHA39; assembly: GCF_002165385.1. Taxonomy (NCBI): domain Bacteria; kingdom Pseudomonadati; phylum Pseudomonadota; class Gammaproteobacteria; order Moraxellales; family Moraxellaceae; genus Acinetobacter; species Acinetobacter sp. WCHA39. The sequence goes on along the minus strand of NZ_NHRP01000016.1, from coordinate 60,584 downwards.
GCTAAATATACCAACCAAAGTTATACTATGCGTCCTTTTAAGTCGACCAATAGTAAGAATCCCGTTGTTACATTAGACTTCTTACATAATGGTGAGAAAATCCCTGTATCGTTCCAGTTGACAGATAAAGGCGACCAGTGGAAAGTCCGTAATATTAATGTGTCTGGTATTGATTTAGGCTTGCAATTCCGTAATCAGTTTGCTGCTACTGTTCAGCGGAATGGTGGTGATCTGAATAAAGCGATTGCAACCTTTAAACCAGATGCAGATGCTGCTGTTAATAAAAAATAAGTAGGTGACGGGTGATTCAGTATATTGATCAGCAATTAATTGTTTCAAAAACAATTGATTTCTCGAATGCAGAACAGGTTTATCGAGCAGGTTTAAAGCATATTCAACAGCACAAGGTTTTCCCTCTGGTGGTTGATTTGGCTCAGCTTGAAAATGGTAATACCTTATCTTTGGCGGTATTGGTGCAATGGCTGCGTCAGACACCTGAAAATAAAGGGCTGCATCTTAAAAATGTGTCTGATAAGATGCTGAAAATCATCCAAGCCTGTCATTTGCAAGATGATTTGAAATTGATATGAAAAAAGTCTTGTAATAAAAAAGCACCATCAGGTGCTTTTTTATTAAATCCATTTCTTCCAGCGGAAATACACCATTGGGAGTACAAGGAACGCCATCAGGATACTCGCTACAATCCAGAAACTAAGACTACCATGTGCGAAAGGTAAGACCTCAGTGTTCATGCCATAGATACTAGCAATCAGCATCGGTGGTGCAAGCATACTTGGCAAAATCGAGAATCGGCGAATTGTGTCATTCTGTTCGGTGTTAATGAAGCCTGATGTGGTATCCAGTAAGAAGCGGACTTTCTGGAATAAGAATGCATCATGTTCGACCAGTGAACGGACATCCTCACTTAATTCTCGAATATCTGCATCATAAATATGACTGCCTAAAGCTCGAGGACGAGAAAGGAAGGTAAGCACACGACGTAAATCGATCAAACACAGTTGCGCCTTTCCAAGCATATCTTCTTGTTGTGCGAGTCGTGTAATCATGTCATCAAGATCGAGCAGGGTTTCACGATGATGGTTATTGAGTACTTCTGTGGAGTATCTTTCCAAGTCTTTGTGGATATCTTCTAAGATATCCGCAAGCTCATCTAGTTTTGCTTCAAGTAACCCGAGCAAGATCCAAGTGGGATCTTTATAGTCCATATTGTAATCATTGCGCCGCGCACGCGCACGGAATGCACGGAACGCCACCAGCTTTTCACCGCGCAGGGTAAACAGGCGGTCCTTATACAGAATGAATGCAACCGTTTGCACCATTGCCAGCATGTGGGATGATTCTTCCGCATCTCCATCCACCTGATAGTTTTTATTCTTTGTTAAAAAATAGGTGCTGATATGTAAAATACCGTCATCATCACGGTAAAATCGTGCCGATGAGGAAATGTCTTCAAGTGATTTTAAGGTGGGTAGGTTTCGCTCGTAAGCATCAAATACCCACTGTTGTTCTTCTTGAGATGGAGCAATTAGATCAATCCAAACCAATTCAGGGTGGAGATCAAAACTCCCATTGATTGTTGCATCTTCCAGACTACCGCGCTCTGTGGCATAAAAGGCTTCAAGCATGTCTTTTTTCCTCGCGCAGCCAATGTTAGATTTTCAGCATTGTACCGAAAACCAGCGTGTATTTTAGACAAGGATGAAACGAAAAACACTTGCCTAAACGTTAATTTCTAAAAAATCTTGTTACACAGCCTACTTTATCAGCATGACAGTTATATAAAACGGTTTTAATTGTATGAATTCTATTTGGATGATCAGTCCACAATATTGGCACCACTGACTAAAGAGGTGGTGATTCCGTGGTGTCAGCAAAACCTTGTAAGCTAGACTCCCGATGTTGTGCGGCTGCCAAACACGCACTATAGATTTGTTGGCAGCCGAGCTGTTCCAGTGCCTGTGACAAGGCGGTAATGGAACTCCCCGTAGTCACTACATCATCCACAATCAGCACTTTTCGATAGCGGATTTTTCCTGATGGAGCGGCAATAAATTGTTGTTCAATGTCTTCCAGCCTTTCCAGACGTGAAAAGCCTTTTTGTGAATGCTGTGCCAGTCGTTGTATAGGTTGCCAGACAGGAATATTCAGGTTATGTGCCAGTGCTTTCGCCAGTAACAGGGTTTGGTTAAAACCTCGCTCTGCCAAACGATCTGTGGAAATTGGCATTGGCACAATGGCCTGAACTCTGGGAAGTTTGAGTTGTGATAACAGGCAATTTAATAAACGTTGATGATACAGTTTTTGTTCATATTTAAACTGTTGAATAATGCGGTCAATCGGATATTGATAATGACAGGCAACAAATACCTGTTGCTGGTTACGGGTAATGTGCTGTTTCAACCACGGCAGTTGTTGCCAGCAATCGTGACAAACACCAAAATGCTGTTTGATCCCAATGTCACACAGGCTACATGGCGTGAAATAATCAAAAACCTGTTGGGCGGATGTGCCAAGTAATTTAAACATAAGCGTATCTTGGGGCTTCAGGCAGCCAGCGTTTGAGCAGGCCGTCAGCATGTTGTGGATAATCCTTGAGGATTTGTGCCGCCACATAATGTGCCTGGCTGAGTAAATGGTCATCACGTTCCAGACGCGCCACGCGAAAGCCCATATCCCCTGTCTGTTTGGTGCCCAGTAACTCACCTGGACCGCGAATTTCAAGGTCCTTTTCAGCAATCACAAAGCCGTCATTACTTTCTCGTAAAATAGACAGTCGCTCCTGACCATTTTGAGACAAAGGTACTTTGTAGAGTAGAGCGCAAAAACTAGCGGTAGCACCACGCCCAACACGTCCTCGAAGTTGGTGCAATTGCGAGAGACCCAAACGTTCAGCATTCTCAATGACCATGATTGATGCATTAGGCACATCGACCCCAACCTCAATCACGGTAGTGGCAATTAACAGTTGTGATTGATTGTCTTTAAAGGCTTGCATGACCGCTTGTTTTTCATCTGCTTTCATTTTGCCGTGGACTAGACCAATATTGATGTCTGGAAAGCGCTCCTTAATTTCTTGATAGGTGGCTTCGGCGGCTTGAGCATCTAGGGTTTCAGATTGTTCCACTAAGGTGCAGACCCAATATGCTTGTTTACCTTCACGACAGTTGCTGGCAATCCGTTGCAGAACCTGCTCGCGCCGATCCAGTGGAATCGTTACGGTTTGAATCGGGGTGCGTCCCGGGGGGAGCTCGTCAATAATTGAAGTATCCAAATCACCATAAGCACTCATCGCGAGTGTGCGGGGAATCGGGGTGGCTGTCATCACCAATTGATGTGGGGTAAATTGATTAGCGCCTTTATTTCTTAAAGCAAGCCGTTGATCAACCCCAAAACGGTGCTGCTCATCAATAATCACCAGGCCGAGTTTGGAAAATTCCACGGCATCTTGGAATAAAGCATGCGTACCGACAATAAGTTGTGCATGCCCTTGTTTAATTTGTTGTTCAGCTTGTGTACGTGCTTTGCCTTTTTGTTTGCCTGAAAGCCATGCCACTTGGATGCCTAGTGGTTCAAACCAGCGTTTAAAGTTTAAGTAGTGCTGCTCGGCAAGAATCTCTGTTGGTGCCATCAGTGCAACTTGCCAGTCTGCTTCTAGTGCATGGCAGGCTGCAACTGCTGCGACGAGTGTTTTACCTGCTCCTACATCACCTTGGACTAAGCGCAGCATCGGTTGATTTTGCTTGAGATCTTGCAAGATTTCCTTAGAAACTCGTTTTTGTGCATTGGTCATTTGAAAAGGAAGACCATCTAATAATGCCTTAGCCAAGATTTTACTGCTATCAAAACGAGGTGCAGCAATTTGGCGGATATAGGCACGGCGTGTTAATAGGCTAATTTGATGGGCGACTAGCTCTTCAAAAATTAATCGTTGTTGGGCAGGATGCGAACCTTGATTGAGTTGTTGCATGTTGGCATCAACAGGTGGCTCATGAATATATTCTAATGCTTGTTTAAGTTCATAGCCGTTGCTGTATTTAGTCGGTAATAACTCAGCCAAGTCATCGCTATGATGTTGTAACGCCTGACGAATATATTCACGTAATTTAGGCTGCGTCAGACCTTCAGTGCTAGGATAAATTGCCGTGAGTTGGGTTTTGGGTAAGGGCGTATGCTGTTGGATGACTTGTATTTCTGGATGATAAATTTCAAGACCGCGTGCTCCAACACGAACTTCACCGAATATTCGAAGCTGTTGTCCCATTTTGATGCGATCAGTTAATCCCTTATAAATGTGATAAAACCGTAAAGTAACCTTGCCAAAATCATCTTGTAATAAGGCTGCAAGTGATTTCTTTTTGCCTGGAGGAAAATCTACGGATCGAACCTCACCTTCGAGCAAATAACTTCGTCCAACAACCAGCTGATTCATTGGAATAATGGTGCTACGATCTTCATAGTCACGAGGAAGATGAAACAGCAAATCATCCGTGCTAAAAATATGAAGCTTTTCTAATAGGGTTGCTGCGGCGGCACCAACACCTTGTAATTGCTGGACTGAAGTCATCTCTATTCAAGGGTGTATATGCATATTTTATTTATTGGTTATGGTAAAACATCTCAGCGCGTTGCTAAACACTTATTTGAGCAAGGTCACCACATTAGCACAATTAGCCGTAGTCCAAAAATGGATTGTTATGCAAGACACTATATTCAAGATATACATTATTTAGATTTGACTCAGCTTGATCCAATTGATTTGGTTTATGTCATTCTTGCACCTTCGCAGAGCGGCATAGAAGCATATCAACAAACCTATGTTGATAGCGTTAAACCGATTGCTAATGCTCTCAAAAATCATCCTGTTCGACGTATCATCATCGTTTCTTCGACACGAGTCTATGGTGAAAATGCAGGGGAGCGAATCGATGATGAATCATTCATTCAACCCATCGATGAGCAGGGACATCTGCTTCGGAAGATGGAGTTGTTGTGGCAATCACATTATCCACATCAGAGCATTATTGTCCGACCAGCAGGAATTTATGGGACCTCAATTGCTCGTTTAAAAAAGCTTGCTGAACAAACACTGACTTATCCAACGATACATTTTAGTAATCGAATTCATATCGATGATTTAGCCAAGTTTTTAGCATTATTAGCTGTTATAGATGTTGTTGAATCAAGTTATATCATCAGTAATAACAATCCTTTACCCATGCATGAAATATTAAGTTGGTTTCAACAATATTTAAACTTGCCTCAGTTGCAACTTTTGTCTGAGCAAGTAACTGGGAAGCGAATTTATGCAACTCGATTGCCACAAACGGGATTTAAATTTGAACATCAGATTTGCTTTAATGACTATCAGACGCTGTTGTCGGTACATGATAATGAAAAATAATGAGATTAAATTGCAAGACAATTTGAATAGTTGGTATAGATTTTGATGATAAAATACCAACAGACGCCGTAAAGGAACTGCCTGAGTTGTGCACATGGTTTGTGATGAGGCATTAAGGGGTGGATATGAGAAAAATAATTTTTACGATGATGCTGGGGTTGGTAGCAACAACAAGTTGGGCGGGCGCACAAACATGGTGTGTTTTTGATCCATTGGGCACTCAGGGCGATATTAGTCGTCGTTTACAAGATATTCGTCTCTATGCACTTCAATATAAAACTCAGTTAAAGTTTGATACTTTTAAGGATGAAAAAAATGCGATACAGGCATTTGATCAAAATAAATGTTCAGGTTTAGTGGCATCTAATTTTCATACCTATCGTTACAACCATTTTATGGGAAGTACCAGTGGAATTGGTTTGATTTCAAACAATCGTGTTGCACGTATGTTGTTGCAGTTATTGACCAATCCAAATGTCGAAAAACGTATGCTAGATCAAAATTATGAAGTGCTAGGCATGATTCCAATTGGCACGGCATATATGACCATGAATACTCAGCAGATCAGGAAAGTTTCACAATTAAAGAATAAGACCATTGGTATTTTGGAAAATAATCCGCCTCAATTGGCATTGGTACAAAGTGTATCGGCAAAACCTGTTTATGTGGATTTTGCTACGGCTGTTGATTCTTTCAAGCAAAAGAAGATCGATATTTTGGCTGCGCCTGCGTATGGCGTATTACCTTATAACTTGAAAAAAGAGTTTGGTGAATCGACCCAAGTTGTCAATTTTCCAGTCGCGTATTTCGCAATTAATATTGTGATTCGACCTCAAGCGTATCCCAATGGTTTTGGATATCAAATCCGAACTTGGTTTGTAAAAAATAGTAATGTTTTAGCTGCACAAGCAATGCAATGGGAAAATCATTTACCAGCGTATTATTGGGCTGATATTTCGGGTTATGAAAAGCAGGGCTATGAGGCGCTGGTTGCTAAGATTCGTAATCGTTATGTGGATTCAGGTTACTACGATGCCTATTTTGTCGAGCTAATCAAACGACTCAGATGTCTAGATGATCCGAAATATTTAGAATGCCGCAAATAAATTGGGTTAGCCAAATTTTTGACTAACCCATCAGAAGTGAATACCGAAACATTAAGCTTTCTTGCGTTTTAAACGACGTTTTGCCTGTTGAGAAGCCATTGCTTCTAAAGCGGTTGCAAGTTCTTTATCTGTAAATGTTGTGATGTGTTGCAACATTTGCAAGGTCGTTTCATCAAGTACCAACTGTGCACCTGCGGCCATTTCACTGAAATTATCATCATATTCAATGAAACCCTGTTCATTGTTGCGAATATAATTCTGCTGAGTTAGCACCTTAATAAAGCTTTGGAACAGTGCCTTGTCAAAGAACTCTGGTGAGTTGAATTCATATAGTACAGATAAGCGCTGCCCTAATAAGTGACTTAATTCTTCGACTTGTTTAGTTGAAATGTTGCCAGAACCACGTTGGGTGATCAGTGCAAGCGTCATGTAATAACGCTCTAAGCTTTGTTTAACTGGCATACCTAAAGTCAAAAGTTTCTGATGCTCTTCACTGTTTGGTGTTGGGCTAAATAAGTTGCCATCATGATCTTGGAAAATTAGACCAATTTTAACAAGTGCGTTGATATAGTTATCAATGTGCTGTTGCAATTCAGAAGCTTTCCACTTCATGAATAATTCAGCTTTTAAGAATGGATACAATGTACGAATCACATTGCTTAAATCTGTTTTATTAATCTTACCGTTATGTTCAACCAATGATGCAACCAGTGATGGTAAGACAAAAGCATGCAAGATGTTGTTACGGAAATAGGTTAATAAAACGGCTTGATTGTCTTCTATGGCAATAATATCACCTAGAACATGCTGCACACGTTTGATCAGTTTGAGCTTTAGACCATAAGCAATGATTTCTTTACCTGATAATGATGTTACTTGAGTGCGTTCATCATAAGGTTGCTGTGTCGCCAAATCACGGTAGATATCAAGCTGTTTAATACAGATTTCTTCATCTAGTGTGTGTTTTGGTGTTGCCAATAAAATCAAAGACAGTAAAGAAACAGGGTTGATGACCACTGCGCGATTAATATTTTCTAAAATAACATTAGCTGAGCTTGAAACAACATTTGATACTTCGGCTGGAATTGGCGCATCATTTTTTTCGATTTGAATTTTATCCGCATTATGCTGCTTTAAAATATCATCGAGGAAAACAGGTTCACCAAAGTTAACGTGTACCTTGCCAAAAATTCTTTCAATTTTGCGTAAAGTTTTGACGATACCGAAAATTGATTCTGCTTCTTTTGGCTTACCTTGCATTTCACCTACATAAGTTGAGCCTTCCATTAAGCGCTCATACCCAATATACGTCGGTAAGAATACGATTGGCTTAGCACGACCACGTAAATGACCATGTACGGTCATTGCAAGCATACCTGTCTTCGGTGGTAGCAAGCGACCAGTACGTGAACGACCACCTTCAATGAAGTACTCGATAGGCGTATTGCGTGATAGAATGCTGTATAAATATTCTTTGAATACAGATGTATATAGTGCATTTCCGCGGAAAGATCGGCGTATGAAAAATGCACCACCTCCACGTAATAACTGACCTACAAAAGGTAGGTTTAGGTTATCACCCGCAGCGATATATGGAATCATCAAGCCACGTTTGTAAATCACGTAAGACAATAATAAATAGTCAATATGGCTACGGTGGCAGGGTGTGTAAATAATCTCATAATCTTTCGCAAGTTCGCGAACTGTACTGAAATTATGAACTTCAACGCCGTCATACAGTTGTGTCCATAATCGTGTTAAAGCCATATCTGCGAAGCGTACTGCTGACGCTGAATAATCAGAAACGATTTCATTGACATAGCCAATTGCGCGGCGTTCTGCCTCAAGCATGCTGATTTTATGCTGAATGCTTTCACGGCGAATGGCATCCTGTACATCGGGTGCCTTAATGACAGACTGCATCACGTTGCGGCGGTCTGACAAGTCAGGCCCAAGTACCACTTCGCGTTGCTGGTCTAGGTAGCCATCTAGTGAACTTGCGATATACGTGGCAGGAGAGATGTTTGGATGATGTCTCTTGGCATAATCTACCAATTCACGTAGAGATTGAGGCTCATGGAATTCTAAATATGAATCACGCCCATGTAAGCCAATATTCATGAGTTGTTTAACAGTACCTGGTGTTGCCCAAGTATCAGAAAATAATAACTTAAACCATGAATCTTCTTTATCTGGTGAGCGTCCCCAAAGCACTGTAACGGGAACTAATTGAACATCTACTTCTTGATTTTGTTCTAATGCTTCGATCAACTGTAGAAGGCGTGGGGGATATGTTTGAGTATTAAAAAAGTTATTTTCATTCTGATGTAAAAATAGAATCGAGTTTTTTTCGTGATAAGTTCCAAAACTCATGGCATCTAAAGCTGGCTTAAGATGAAGGCGACGCGTTTCACCATCAAGTACCAAAGCATTACTACGTGAATAATTTTGTAGTACATAGCAAATCACTTTATTTGAATCTGGTGTGCTTTGCTCAGTTGTTGTTGATTCTGTAGGAACTTCACCAAGAACATGTGGAGTGACCACAAGGTCAAGTAACTTACTTGAAAGTTGGCGATACATTTGACCAAATCCAGTCTTGGACATTACAGACTCCTAAATGATAACCTTGAGCATGAGGCGTTGTTATAGTGCCGTAAAACCACAGCGTACGGCATAGCTCGATGAACACAAACGTCAACACGACATTCTGCGATATTCTGTCATGAAACGATATGTTATTTTCTGACAAAATATAGCGTATTTGGTGGATTTTATCGTTAAAAATCGTATTTTTAGCGCTTATAAATAAAGATTAATGTGACGGATGAATCATTTTATCCTGAGCATATTTATTGGAATTTGTGGCACAATCGAAATGATCAATCCTGAATGGATTAGTTGATCTCTCCTCATTGATGTTGGAAGGCTATTACATGAATGCGTTAACTCAAGAACTGGTTGAGCTTTTGACTTTGGAAAAGTTGGAAGAACATATTTTCAGAGGCAACAGTCGCAATTTGGTTGGGAAACGAGTATTCGGTGGGCAAGTTCTTGGACAAGCATTAAGAGCGGCATCATATACCACAAACCGACCAGCACATTCGTTGCATGCTTATTTTTTATATGGTGGTGATGTCGATGCACCGATCATTTATGAAGTTGATCCATTGCGAGATGGTAAAAGTTTTGCAAGTCGACAAGTGCGTGCGATCCAACATGGACGTACCATTTTCTCGGCGATGGTATCTTTTGCCAATCCAGAAGAAGGCTTAAATTATCAACATAAAGAACCAGAGTATCCGAGTCCTGAAGAGCTGAAGTCTGAGAAAGAATTAAAGGAAAGTATGCTCAATTTCGTCCCAGAAAATGCACGTACGAGTTTTATGCGCGAACGTCATGTTGAAATCAGACCAACTCGACCAGTTAATCCTTTTCAGCCGCAGCCTGAAGCACCATATTATGCGCACTACATTCGTACCCATGATCGTATTGCAGAAAATGTTGATGACGTTTCATTACATCAAGCCATCGTTGCGTTTTATTCAGATTTTACTTTGATGACCACAGCACTGCGTCCACACGGGTTATCTTGGATTTCGCCAAATTTACAATGTGCAAGCATTGATCATACCATTTACTTCCATCGCCCGTTACGTGCTGATGATTGGATGCTTTACGATATGGAAGCAACGATTAGTGCCAGTTCACGTGGTCTGAATTTTGGACGCATGTGGCAGAATGGTCAGCTGGTATGTAGCACTGTGCAAGAGGGTCTAATTCGATTGAGAGAAATTGAAACCCAGTAAATTAGATTTGAAAAATTCAAAAAAAGCCATCGTTTAGATGGCTTTTTTTTGTCATAAGGTTGTGACAAAAAATTGCTCGATTCTTCAATGTGAGCGTGCCATAGTACCCACAAGCTAAAATATTTTATTAATCAGAATGAATTTAAATACACAAATTCTAATCGCAGCCGTACTGGGTGTTATATATGGGTTCTTCTTAACTTTGTATCCGCAGACTAGTTTTGCTGAACATAGTTTGTATGGGCTGGGGATTTTAAGCAGTATTTTTATTGGTTTACTAAAAATGTTGCTCATCCCACTTATTTTTAGTTCGATCGTTGTAGGTGTTTCAAATTTACAAGCTGGAGGGGAGTTTGGTCGAGTTTGGAAGATTACCGCCTTGAGTTGTGTGACTACTACAACGCTTGCACTGATCTTAGGGATTGGCTGTGCACATCTTTTTGATGTTGGGAAGGGTGTTGATATCACACTTTTCCAGTCAGCAATGCAAAATCATCAAACTCCTGATACGCTTACACCTTCTAGTTTCCTCACTAATTTTATTCAAAATACCTTAATCAATCCTTTTAAAGCATTTAGTGAAGGGAATGTACTCGCTGTTGTGGTTTTTGCACTTTTCTTAGGCGTTGCTCTCGTTAAAGGTGGTGAGCGTTTTAATACAGTTCGTCAACTCAGCCAACAATTCTTTGAAATGATGATGATGCTTGTCAGTTGGGTAATGAAACTCGCGCCACTTGGGATTTTTGCATTATTGGCGAAGTTGATTGCGACTGAGGATTTATCTGTATTAAGTCGTCTTGCTGAGTTTGCATTCGTGGTGACTGGGACAACGATTTTTCATGGCTTAGTGGTTTTACCTACACTGCTTTGGATTTTTGGAAAAATGAACCCTCTGACGTTCTTCAGAGGTGCGCGAGCTGCATTGGTGACGGCATTTGCAACAAGCTCTAGTTCTGCGACCATGCCACTGAGTATGCGTTGCGCACAAGAGAATTTAGGGGTACGACCGCAAACGGCAGGTTTTGTAATTCCTTTGGGTACACAGTTAAATATGGACGGTACCGCACTTTATGAGGCTGCAGCTGCACTTTTTATTGCCAATTTGATGGGTTTGGATTTAAGCCTAACCCAACAGTTTATCGTCTGTCTCACCGCAATGATTGCATCATTAGGTGCGCCAGGGATTCCAAGTGCAGGCATGGTAACGATGATAATGGTGTTGCAATCAGTTGGTTTACCTGCGGAAGCGATTGCAATTTTACTGCCGATAGATCGGTTGCTAGATACCGTTCGAACTGTAGTTAATGTACAGGGAGATATGATGATCAGTGTTGTTGTTGATCGTTATGCTAAGCAAGCAGAAGTTGAATCAAGTTGATGCGATTTAAGAACTAAAAAAAGCAGGAGAAGACTCCTGCTTTTTTATTGAAATGCTTATGCAGCTTGTTGTAAAGCGCGTTTTGCTGCCGGTGAATTATTTAAATAATTCACCGCATCTTGAGTATTACCTTCTTTCACAGGATCATACCAAGGCATGAGATAGTCGATTTGTTGAGCGACTAACCAAATTGGATTTGGTAAAACCTGATTATCTTGACGACCAATTTTGTACCACTCCATCCAAACCCATGGTCTAAATAAACTTGGTTTTTTGTCGGTAAAACGAGGATCTTGACCCATGATATGTGCCGCGCCATCAACCCATAAACCAAGTACACCCACGATTACAGCGACACTCATGTAATAACGTGCAATATAACCACCACCTAAATGACGATATAGATCAAAGGCAACGGTACGATGTTCGATTTCTTCAGAACCATGCCATTTAATCAGATCAATCATTTCAGGATCGGCACCGAGCTCTTCCCAACGTTTGTTATACAGTGCGTATTTACCCAATACACAAGTCATGTGTTCAACTGTTGCAATGATGCCTAAACGGAACAAATCCCATTGATGGTCAAGTATTTTAGGAACTTCTTTACCAAAAGGCTTATCAGCTAAAGCTTTGTTAAATAAGAAATCCATAATATCGAGATTACGCTGAATATCAATATTACGTTGGCTAAGATATTCTTTGTTCGCAGACGTATGTGCAACCGCATGCATCGCTTCTTGGCGAATAAATGCTTGAACGTCTTGTTTTAATTTTTCATCAGTAATTTCTGGAAGAACTTTGTTGTATAAGCGGCAGAACCAAAACTCACCAGCAGGCAAAATATTGTTAATTTCATTAATAAAATAACTGGCATAAGGCTGGTTTGGAATCCAATCCACTGGTGTTTTTTCCCAGTCAAACTTCACTTTGCGTGGGAGAATTTTATAGTCAATCGAAGAACCAAGAACTTTGTTCTTCATAAATGATAGTAATTTCATCGTTTAGTCCTAATCGATAGTGCAATGAACCAACACTAAGCAGTATATGAAAACTACCTAGTGCTTGTGTTTAGCAATACAGGACAATTAAAAATCATTTTATGCATCAAGTTGCATAAAATGCATTTTTTATTCTTCGACGTCTACTTCTGAAGCTTCTGGGATCTGATCAAGGTTAAATTCTGCTGGTTGATCAAGTGTGAAATTTAAACGGCCACCCATGACGCTTGCCAATTCTTCTAAACCAATTCGATTGAGTGAAGAGAATAATTGAATCGAGAAATCAAGTTTCATTTTCTTCAACTGCTGCTTAATTTCTAATAGTACTTTATTGGCAGGGCCACGATTTAATTTATCTGCTTTAGTAAGCAGGATATGCACAAACAAATGGCGTGAATGTGCCCATTCCAGCATCATTAAGTCAAAGTGTTGTAATGGATGACGGATGTCCATTAACAGTACTAAGCCTTGTAAGCTTTTACGATGGATTAGATAGTTCTCAAGTTCTTTCTGCCATACGATTTTCATGGCTTCAGGTACAGCCGCATAACCATAACCTGGTAAATCGACCAAACGTTGATCTGGATTACCTAAGCTAAAAAAGTTAATCATTTGCGTGCGCCCAGGTCTTTTTGAAGCGCGTGCGAGTTGCTTTTGATTGGTTAAAGCATTAATTGCACTCGATTTTCCTGCATTGGAACGACCTGCAAATGCGATTTCATAACCTGTATCTTCTACGCACAAATCCAGTTTAGGTGCACTCATCAAAAATTCAGCTTGGCGTAACCAAGTCAAAGACTGCACTGCATATGCGGTTACAGCAGGATCAGTCTTTTTTTCATAACTGATTTTTTGTTTAGGTGCGAGTTTGGCTTTGGTGTCTTTCGATTTTTCACTACGACGCATAGAAGCTTACTTTTTGAATTGAAATAGCAACAACTATTATAAAGGATGTGAGAGATTCGTGCGAATCTTGATGTTTAGGCTTTTTGAACGAGTTGTAAAAAATCAATATTTGAATTTGTAGAAGAGGGAAGAATGCCATATTGCACCACTTCTCCAAGCGTATATTGATCAAGGCTTTGATAAAAACATTCTAAAGCTTGATCCAAAATACTTTTAAGTCCGCAATGAGAGCGTAAAACGCAAGGTGGCGTATTACATTCTACGATTTGATGATTGCCTTGTAAGATACGAACAATCTCACCCAATTTTAGACTTTTAGCCTCTGGATTTAAACGAAGTCCACCGCCTTTGCCGCGAATCGTTACAATCCAATGCTGTTTTCCCATGAAGTGAACGATTTTCACTAAATGGTTTTGGGATACATGCAAGTCCCGTGCAATATCTGCAATCGTATACGGTACATCACTCGGACGAGCGACATACATTAAGATTCTGAGTGCATAATCAGTAAACTTATTGAGTTGCATTGGTTTTCACTCAATCTATTGCTTTAAACAGAAAGGGCTAATCTAACATAGACTAGCCCTATGCAAAACGCAGCACCGATTAGCTGAGTTTTACGCCACCCGTACCGAATGCTTCGCTATGAATGTTTTCGGCAGGAATACCACGGGCAACCAGTGCCTTATGCTGTTCCGCCATAAATGGCATTGGACCACACAGATAATAGTCTGCATTGATTGGCAGTAAAGCGGCATCCATCGCTGCTAAATCCAGACGGCCAGCAACGTCATAATCTTCACCTAGCACATCACTTTCATGTGGGAACTCATAGGCAGTAAATGTGCTCAGACGTGGATACTTTGCTTTTAGTTCATGGATATGCTGTTTCATGGCATGCACCTGACTGCTACGGCAGGCATGAATAAAGCTGACAGGCTGAGGCATATCTTCTGTCACTAATTGATTCAGCATAGCAATCATTGGAGTTAAGCCAACACCACCACTGATAAACACATTACGTTTTTTGCTATCAATCAGGTAGAAGTTGCCTGTAGGTGCAGACACCTCAATTTCTGAACCCTCAGCCAAGCCATGTAAGGTGCTTGATACCCAGCCACCTGCCAAATCACCTTTTTCATCTTCACGCTTGACTGAAATACGTAAGTAGTCTGCTTGAGGACTTGTTGATAGTGTGTATTGACGTGGTTGTCTTAAATTGAGTTCAGGTACAAACACGCGAACCGAAATATATTGACCTGCTTCATATTTGGGTAACTCACCGCCATCTACAGGTGCTAGATAGAATGAAGTGATCTCATCGCTTTCAACTACTTTCTTGGCAATTTTGAAATTGCGCCAACCTAACCAACTGCCTTTGGTTTGTTGATGTTGATCATAGATCGCTTTTTCAGTGCTAATAAATAAGTCAGCTAATTGACCATAAGCGGCAGCCCATGCACCAATCAATGGATCTTCCATCGAGATATTCAGTACTTCACTGATAGAGTGCAGTAAGTTCTCACCCACAATACTGTAATCAGGTGATTGAATATTCAAGCTCACATGTTTGTGTGCAATCAATTCGACCACAGGTAAAAGTACAGAAGGATCTTCAATATTTTCCGCATAAGCTAGTACAGCACCCGCAAGTGCTTGTGCTTGTGCACCACTACGTTGATGTCCCATATTGAAGGTTTCTTTTAATTCGGGGTTATTACCTAACATACGGTTGTAAAAGTAACCCGTGAGTGCCACACCATTTTCACGGAGTACAGGTACAGTTGCTTTTACAAGGTCAATTTGCTGCGGAGTCATGGGTGATCTCTCTTGGCTATCATTTATAAGATATATTTAAAATATACCTTATAAAATTTATTTGCAAGATCAGTTTTGATTAAACCATAAAAAAAATAGGGGATAAATGATTATTCCCTGTTTTTTAACATAATAAAGATTTTTATTTGCCAAATAATGAGCCAAGTAAACCGCGAACGATCTTTTGACCTGTAGAGCCGCCCAAGCTCCGAGCCGCACTTTTTGCAAAAGTTCCCACAATATCTTGGGTGAGTTTTTCGCGATCTCGTTGTGCTTTCTCTGCGACTTTTTGTTGCTCTTTCGCAAAGCGTTCTTGTTCTTTCGCCTGTTGTTTGGCTAAAGCATCTTGTTCTTTGCTTTGCTGCTTTTCTAATTCATCTGCCTGTTTTTGTTGAGACTGTTGTAGCACTTTCTTTTGCAGCATTTCATAAGCACTATCACGATCCACAGCTTGATCATAAACACCTGCAACAATACTTTGCGAAATAATAATTTGGCGTTCTTCTGGCGTGATTGGCGTAAATGAAGAGTAAGGTGGCATGACCCAACCGCGCTCTACAATTTGCGGTGTCCCTTGCTCATCTAGACAACTAATTAATGCTTCACCTACAGCAAGTTCTGTAATTGCTTGATCAACTTTGAATGCTGGATTGGCTCGAAAGGTATCCGCTGCGGTTTTGACCGCCTTTTGATCTTTTGGAGTAAATGCACGTAAGGCGTGTTGTACTCGGTTGCCTAATTGCCCTAAGACACTTTCTGGTAGATCCAGAGGATTTTGGGTAATAAAATAAATCCCCACACCTTTAGAGCGAATCAGGCGAACTACCTGTTCGATTTTCTGTTGCAAGGCTGGACTGGCATTATCAAACAATAGATGTGCTTCATCGAAAAAGAATACTAACTTCGGTTTATCCATATCACCCACTTCAGGCAACTGTTCAAACAGTTCTGACATCATCCATAGTAAGAATGTGGCATAAAGCTTCGGGGTATTCATCAACTTGTCGGCAGCTAAGATATTGATATAGCCATGACTATTGGTATCGGTCTGAATAAAATCGAGAATATTCAGGCTAGGCTCACCAAAAAATTGCTCTCCACCTTGATCACCTAAAGCCAATAAATTACGTTGAATCGCCCCAAGACTAGCTGGAGAAAGGTTGCCATATTCGGCTTTTAATTCGGCTGCATTTTCGCTGACATAGGTCAGCATGGCTTTAAGGTCTTTGAAATCAATTAATAAAAGCCCTTGATCATCTGCAACGCGGAAAACGGCCGAAAGAACACCTTCTTGTGTGTCATTCAGATTGAGCATTTGTGCCAAAAGTAACGGACCAATTTCTGAAATTGTGGTACGAATAGGATGACCTTGTTGCCCAAATAAATCCCAAAAAATAACAGGGGAAGCAGCAAATGGAATGGGTTCAAGTTGTAAGTTTTTTAAACGCTCATCAAATTTGGGGTTGCTCCTTCCTGATTTAGCCAAACTAGAGACATCACCTTTAGCATCTGCCAAAAAGACAGGTACGCCCAGCCGTGAGAAACTTTCGGCTAATACCTTCAGAGTCACTGTTTTACCTGTGCCTGTCGCACCTGCAATTAAACCGTGGCGGTTTGCAAATTGAGAATGTAAAACAATATCTTGCGTTGTATCTGTGGTTTTTTTTGCAATAATAATGGGTGTATTCATTCTTCACCTATGCTTTATTTCATTCGAGTTGTTTTAGTGCGTTTTGAATATCTTGGATTAAATCGTTTGGATGTTCTAGTCCTATGCAGAAGCGAACCAATAAACCTTGTTGTAAATGTGTATTTTCTAGTTCTCGCATCTGTTTTAAATCATAAAGCATAACAAGGCTGACAGGGCCGCCCCAACTGAATCCCAACTTAAATAAGTTTAAGCTATCGCAGAATTTTCGAATCGCTGCGAGATCATATTCAGGTTTGAAAATGACACTGACTAAACCTGCACTTTTTCCTGTTTCACAGACTTGCTGCCAAAATAAATGGCCTGCTGAGTTGGCATCACTTGGATGTAAAACTTGGCAAAATTGAGATTGTTGCTTTAGCCAATCAAGCACTGCTATTGCACTGTTAGATTGTTGTTCATAACGAAGTAGCATATGAGCCAAGCTACGTTGAATTTGTGCGGTATCATCGCCTGAAACACAGATCCCTTGGGTTGCATGCATACGGTACAGTTTATGATGTAATTGCGGATCTCGTGTAACCACTGAACCCATTAAAATATCGCCACCACCGCTTGGGTATTTGGTGAGTGCATGTATAGTGATGTCCACAGACAAATGCTCATCTGAAAAATCAAATGCATTAAAAGCTAGCCCTGCACCCCATGTATTATCCAATGCAGTGAGAACCTTCGCTTGCTGTGCTTTTTTAACCAGATTTTTGAGGTCGGGAAATTCTAAAGTGACAGAACCTGCCGCCTCTATCCAAATTAATTTAGCTTTTTCAGTTGGTTGGAAGCTATTTGCATCAATTGGGTTGTAGATTTTGACGTGAATGCCGTAGCGGTCTTGCAGATTCTTTAAGTGTTCCAGATTTGGGCCATAAATATTGTCTGCAACCCAAACTTCATCCCCTGAGCTTAAAAAAGTACTATTTACTAAATTGATTGCAGATAAGCCACTGGGTGCAAGTAAACAATAATTTCCACCTTCAATTCGAGCAATATTATCTCCTAATGTAAACGTGGTCGGTGTACCGTGTGTGCCATAACTATAATCATAAGGGTCAGTCCAGTGGCGATCAAAAAGGTGCGCTGTTGTTTTAAAAATAATCGTTGATGCACGAAATAGGGGAGGTTGAATCGTTTCTATGTATTGGGGAGCTTGGCGTGGTGCATGAATGAGTGTGGTTTGTAAGCTAT
Source organism: Acinetobacter sp. WCHA39 (assembly GCF_002165385.1). Lineage (NCBI taxonomy): Bacteria > Pseudomonadati > Pseudomonadota > Gammaproteobacteria > Moraxellales > Moraxellaceae > Acinetobacter > Acinetobacter sp. WCHA39. Next base: position 42,254 of record NZ_NHRP01000016.1, on the reverse strand, counting down.
TTTGTTTAGTCATGGGGCAACATTAAATCAATAGAATGATTTAGGTTAAGAGAAAATATCGAATCCTGCTAGTCATTTGCATATTTTGTACAGAATCGTTACGAATCAAAGCTTTTAGTCAAAACTGGCTTTATTTTTGCTAAGACTAATTATCATTCTAACTACAATAGGTTTACGCGCATGAAGTCGCATTTAAGAGTGCATTATTTTCAGCACATTGCAGGCGAGGGTTTTGGCAGTTGCTATGACTATTTAAAGGCACATCAAGCAAAAATTACCGCCACAGAGTTCTTTGCTTTACCCGTTGATTTATCTCTTGAATTGGAGGCCCTACCTAATATTGATGAAGTTGATTTGCTGATCATTATGGGGGGAACCATGAGTGTGAATGACGAAGCAAATTATCCTTGGTTAAAATTGGAAAAAAGATGGTTAAGACGTTATCTCTCTGCGGGTAAACCTGCAATTGGTTTATGTTTAGGGGGGCAACTGATTGCGAATGCACTCGGCGCATCTGTGAGTCGAAATCAACATCAAGAATTAGGTTGGATGGACGTAGTTCGTGTTTCACAGGTACCCGAAAATTACTTTCAAATACCAGAAAAAATTAACATTATGCAGTGGCATAGTGAAACCTTTGAAATCCCCAAAGGTGGTGTGCGTCTAGCAGAAAACAGGGTGTGCCGTAATCAGCTTTATCAGATCGGGCGGAATGTTCTGGGTTTTCAGTTTCATCCAGAAATGACACCACATGCTTTGCAATTATTGATTGAAAATGAAGAAGATAGTGCGGTATTTAATGGTGAATATGTTCAGCCAATCGCAGAATTAAAAAAAACGATTAAAAGTAAGTTTGAACAGGGTAATCAATTACTAAATCGAGCAATAGAGTATGTGGTGAATGCTTAATCAACTATAAAACTAAAAAAATAAAAGAAGAATTGCATAAGACTTAAACAATCGTTATAATGGGCGACCCTCAAATGGAGGGCGTTCACTACGAAGAAAGTAGTTAACGCATTACAGTCGTGGCATCGATCATGACCTTAGTGATTTTCACTGCCCTTGACACTTGCCAGTAAGGTGAGGTGCGTCATGGGTGATTCTTTATATTTTTGGCTTGGAGTTTACTGGTATGTCTAACCAGAGAATTCGTATCCGTTTGAAGTCTTTTGATCATCGCCTGATTGATCAATCTGCTCAAGAGATCGTAGAAACCGCTAAGCGTACTGGCGCACAAGTGTGTGGTCCAATCCCGATGCCTACTCGCATCGAACGCTTCAACGTTCTTACTTCACCACACGTCAACAAAGACGCTCGTGATCAGTACGAAATCCGCACTTATAAACGTTTGATCGACATCGTTCAACCTACAGATAAAACTGTTGATGCATTGATGAAGTTAGATCTTGCTGCTGGTGTTGATGTTCAGATCGCTTTGGGTTAAGGCTTTCGGTTAATTAACTCTAAGTTAATTAGGCCGCTTTTTTAGAGGTTTATGCACATGGCTATTGGTTTAGTCGGTCGCAAATGTGGTATGACTCGCATCTTTACTGAAGCAGGTGTTTCTGTTCCAGTAACAGTGATCGAAGTCGATCCAAACCGCATTACGCAAATCAAAACACTTGAAACTGATGGTTATCAAGCAATTCAAGTAACTACTGGTGAACGTCGCGAATCGCGCGTAACTAACGCTCAGAAAGGCCACTTCGCGAAAGCGGGTGTTGCTGCTGGTCGTCTGGTTAAAGAGTTCCGTGTTACTGAAGCTGAGCTTGAAGGCCGTGAAGTTGGTGCTTCTATCGGTGTTGATTTGTTCACAGTTGGTCAAATTGTTGACGTAACTGGTCAATCAAAAGGTAAAGGCTTCCAAGGTGGTGTTAAGCGTTGGAATTTCCGTACGCAAGATGCTACTCATGGTAACTCTGTATCTCACCGTGTATTAGGTTCTACAGGTCAAAACCAGACTCCTGGTCGCGTGTTCAAAGGCAAGAAAATGGCTGGTCACTTAGGTGATGAACGCGTAACAGTTCAAGGTCTTGAAATTGTATCTATTGACGCTGAACGTTCTGTTTTAGTTGTTAAAGGTGCTGTTCCTGGTGCAACGAATGGTGACGTTATTGTACGTCCTACCATCAAGGCCTGAGGGGAAATACTGTGAATTTAAAAACTGTTTCCGGCTCTGCTGTTGAATTGTCTGAAGTTGCTTTCGGACGTGAGTTTAACGAAGCGCTTGTACACCAAGTTGTTACAGCTTACTTAGCTGGTGGTCGTCAAGGTTCGAAAGCTCAGAAATCACGTGCAGACGTTTCTGGCGGTGGTAAAAAACCATTCCGTCAAAAAGGTACTGGTCGCGCTCGTGCGGGTTCTATTCGTAGCCCGATCTGGGTTGGTGGTGGTAAAACTTTTGCTGCTCGCCCACAAGATTGGTCTCAAAAAGTAAACCGTAAGATGTATCGCGGTGCAATGCAATGTATCTTAGCTGAACTTGTTCGCCAAGATCGTCTTGTATTAGTTGAAGAGTTTGCTGTTGCAGCTCCAAAAACTAAAGACTTGCTTGCAAAACTTACAGACTTGAATGCAACTCGTGCATTGATCATTACAGATGCTGTAGATGAGAACTTGTATCTTGCAGCTCGCAACCTTCCACACGTTGATGTGGTTGATGCTACTGCTATTGATCCTGTTAGCTTGATTGCATTTGATAAAGTTGTAATGTCTGTAGCTGCTGCTAAGAAAATTGAGGTAGAACTCGGATGAACAACGAACGTATCTATCAAGTCCTATTAGGACCAGTATTCTCAGAAAAAGCACAAGTTTTAGGTGATACTGCTGGTGTTCAAGTGTTCAAAGTTGCATTAAATGCAAACAAACTTGAAATCAAAAAAGCAGTTGAGCAGCTCTTTGGTGTTGAAGTTGTAAAAGTTAATACAACGATCACTAAAGGTAAAACAAAACGCTTTGGTAAAACATTAGGACGTCGTTCTGATGTGAAAAAAGCATACGTCACCCTGAAAGCTGGCCAAGATGTAGAAATGGCTGACTTGGGCGATACCGCTGAAAACGCAGCGGAATAAGGACGAGAATTATGCCAATTCAAAAATGTAAGCCAACGTCTCCAGGACGTCGCTTTGTAGAGAAAGTGGTTCATGACCATCTTCACAAAGGCGCTCCTTATGCACCGTTGGTAGAAGCTAAAAAACGTACTGGTGGTCGTAATAATAATGGTCACATCACTACACGTCACGTGGGTGGTGGTCATAAGCAAAACTACCGTATTGTTGACTTTAAACGTAACAAAGATGGTATTCCAGCGACTGTAGAGCGCATCGAATACGATCCTAACCGTACAGCTCATATTGCTTTATTGAAATATGCTGATGGTGAACGTCGTTATATCATTGCACCTAAAGGCTTACGTGCTGGTGATAAAGTACAATCTGGTAACGATGCTCCAATTCGTCCAGGTAACTGCTTGCCACTTCGCAATATGCCAATCGGTTCTACGCTTCACAACCTTGAACTTAAAATCGGTAAAGGTGCTCAATTAGCACGTTCTGCTGGTACTTCAGTTCAGTTGTTGGGTCGTGATGGTTCTTACGCTATCGTTCGTTTACGTTCTGGTGAAATGCGTAAAGTACACGTTGAATGTCGTGCTGTAATTGGTGAAGTTTCTAACCAAGAAAGCAACCTTCGTTCATTGGGTAAAGCTGGTGCTGCGCGCTGGCGTGGTATTCGTCCTACCGTTCGTGGTATGGCGATGAACCCGGTAGATCACCCGCACGGTGGTGGTGAAGGACGTAGTAAAGGTATTCAACCTGTAAGTCCATGGGGTCAAAAAGCTAAAGGGTACAAGACACGTACCAATAAGCGTACGACTAAGATGATTATTCGCGACCGTCGCGTCAAGTAAGGGAATCTGAATAATGCCTCGTTCATTAAAAAAAGGTCCATTCGTCGACGCGCATTTGTTCGCTAAGGTTGAAGCTGCGATTGCTGCTAACAACCGTAAGCCGATCAAAACATGGTCACGTCGTTCAATGATCCTTCCAGACTTTGTTGGTTTAACAATTTCTGTTCACAATGGCCGTAACCACGTTCCAGTAATTGTTACTGAACACATGGTTGGTCATAAATTGGGTGAATTCGCACCAACTCGTACCTATCGTGGTCACGGTGTTGATAAGAAGTCTAAACGTTAATAGGTGCTATGATGGAAGTAACTGCTAAATTACGCGGTGCCGCTATCTCGGCACAAAAAGCACGTTTAGTTGCTGATTTGATCCGTGGTAAGTCGGTTGCACGTGCGATAGACATTTTGAACTTCAGCAACAAGAAAGCAGCTGTGCTCGTTAAAAAAGCACTTGAATCTGCAATCGCGAATGCTGAACATAACAACAGCTTAGATGTTGATGACCTTAAAGTAACTACGATTTACGTTGATGAAGGCATGAGCCTTAAACGTATTATGCCACGTGCTAAAGGCCGTGCAGATCGTATTACTAAGCGTACTTGTCACATCACCGTTAAGGTAGGGGTTTGATATGGGTCAGAAGGTTCATCCAATCGGTATCCGCCTAGGTGTTGTGAAACGTCATAACGCTAACTGGTATGCGAGTCCGAAACAATACGCTGAATACTTGCTTAAAGATCTTCAAGTTCGTGAGTTTTTGCTTAAAAAACTTAAGAATGCGATGGTAAGCAATATTCTTATCGAACGTCCTACAGGTGCTGCTAAAGTAACAATTAGCACTGCTCGTCCTGGTATCGTGATCGGTAAGAAAGGCGAAGATATTGAGAAATTACAGCGCGAACTCACCAACATTATGGGTGTTCCAGCTCAAGTTAGCATCAATGAAATTGATCGCCCTGACTTGGATGCACGTTTAGTTGCTGAAGCAATTGCTTCTCAATTAGAAAAGCGTGTTATGTTCCGTCGTGCTATGAAGCGTGCGGTTCAAAACACAATGCGTGCTGGCGCTAAAGGTATCAAAGTTGAAGTTTCTGGCCGTTTAGGTGGTGCAGAGATCGCTCGTACTGAGTGGTATCGTGAAGGTCGTGTACCTTTGCATACACTTCGTGCTGACATCGACTATGCTACTATGCGTGCAGAAACAACATACGGTACGATCGGTGTTAAAGTTTGGATTTTCCGTGGCGAGATTTTAGGTGGCATGAAACAAGTCATGAACCCTGCTCCTGCTGAAGAGCGTCCAGCTAAACGCGGTCGTGGTCGTGGTGAAGGTCAAGAGCGTCGTGGTCGTCGCGGTGACCGTGCTGCTGACAAGGGAGAATAATCCATGTTGCAACCTAAACGTACCAAATTCCGTAAAGTGCACAAAGGCCGTAACACTGGTCTAGCGCATCGTGGTAGTACAGTATCATTTGGTTCGATTGCAATTAAAGCAACTGAACGTGGTCGTATGACTGCGCGTCAGATTGAAGCTGCACGTCGTACCATTAGCCGTCGTATTAAACGTGGTGGTAAAATCTTCATCCGCGTATTCCCAGACAAGCCAATTACCGAAAAACCATTAGAAGTTCGTATGGGTAAAGGTAAAGGTAGTGTGGAATACTGGGTTTGTCAGATCCAGCCAGGTAAGATCCTGTACGAAATTGAAGGTGTTAGCGATGAGTTAGCGCGTGAAGCTTTTGCTTTAGCCGCTGCTAAACTCCCGTTTAAAACCACTATCGTGACTCGGACGGTGATGTAATGAAAATTAAAGATCTACGTGAAAAGTCGGTAGAAGAGTTGAAAGCTTTGCTTGATGAGCAACAGCTTAACCAATTCCGTCTTCGTATGGCGAAAGCAACTGGTCAATTAGGCAAATCGCATGAAGTGCAAATTGCTCGTAAGACAATTGCTCGTATCAAGACACTCCTTACCGAAAAACAGGGGAACGGACAATGAGTGAAAAAACAGTCCGCACGTTAACCGGCAAAGTTGTAAGTGACAAAATGGACAAGTCTATTGTTGTGCTTATTGAACGCCGCGTTCAACACCCGTTGTACGGCAAATCAATCCGCCGTTCAACTAAATTACACGCTCATGATGAGAACAATGTTGCTAAAACTGGCGACTTAGTGACCATCAAAGAAAGCCGCCCAATTTCTAAAACTAAAGCTTGGACTTTAGTGGAAGTCGTTGAAGCAGCTGCTGAGTAATTAGACGTTCTTGTTGCATCATCGGACAATTTCGAGTACTCTTTGAGCCTTTCGAAATTGCGACCGGTGATGCTCGGTTTTGGAGTAGGGCAATGATTCAAACCGAAAGTATGCTCGACGTAGCAGACAACAGTGGTGCACGCCGCGTACAATGTATTAAAGTACTTGGTGGTTCACACCGTCGTTATGCTTCAGTTGGCGATATTATTAAAGTTACTGTAAAAGAAGCAATTCCGCGCGCACGTGTTAAAAAAGGTGACGTGATGAATGCTGTAGTTGTACGTACAAAATTCGGCATCCGTCGTCCAGATGGTTCTGTTATTCGTTTCGACGATAACGCAGCTGTTATTTTGAACAACAACAAAGCTCCGATTGCGACTCGTATCTTCGGACCAGTGACTCGTGAACTTCGTACTGAACAGTTCATGAAAATCATTTCATTGGCTCCTGAAGTTTTATAAGAGGCAATCATGGCTAAGATTAAAAAAGGCGATCAAGTAATTGTGATCGCAGGTAAAGAAAAAGGCAAACAAGGTGTTGTTTTGTCTGTTTCTGAAGATCGAGTTAAGGTCGAAGGTCTTAACTTAGTGAAGAAGCATCAAAAGCCAAACCGTGTAACTGGCGCTGAAGGCGGTATCGTTACTCAAGAGGCAACGCTTCATATTTCAAACGTGGCAATTTTTAATGCTACAACCCAAAAGGCTGACCGTATTGGTTACCAAGTGATTGATGGCGCGAAAACTCGTGTTTACAAATCAAATGGTGAATCAGTGGCGGTAGCGAAGTAATAGGTTGAATAGGCGATGGCCAGACTTAAAGCACGTTATAACGACGAACTTAAAGCGAAGTTACAAGAAGAACTTGGCGTTAAGAATGTGATGGATATTCCTCGCATCACGAAAATCACTCTGAATATGGGTGTAGGCGCAGCTGCAACTGATAAGAAATTATTAGATGGCGCTGTTGCTGATATGCAACTGATTGCTGGTCAAAAACCAGTTGTGACACTTGCACGTAAATCAATCGCTGGTTTTAAAATCCGTGATGGTTGGCCAATTGGTTGTAAAGTTACTTTACGTGGCGACCAAATGTACGAATTCTTGGATCGCTTGATCTCGATCGCTATCCCTCGTATCCGTGACTTCCGTGGTTTCTCTTCGAAATCATTTGATGGTCGTGGTAACTACTCTATGGGTTTAAAAGAGCAGATCGTTTTCCCTGAAATCGATTTTGACAAAATTGATCGTATCCGTGGTTTAGATATCACTATTACGACCACTGCTCGTAGCGATGACGAAGGCCGTGCGCTTATGCGTGCATTCGGCTTCCCGTTCAAATAAGAGGTCGATATGGCTAAGAAAGGTATGATTAATCGCGAATTGAAACGCGAAAAGACAGTTGCTAAATACGCTGCAAAACGTGCTGAATTAAAAGCAACGATTGCAAACGTAAATGCATCTGATGAAGAACGTTTCGAAGCGATGATGAAGTTACAAGCATTACCACGTAATGCATCTCCAGTACGTCTTCGTAACCGCTGTGGTTTAACTGGTCGTCCTCATGGTTACTTCCGTAAGTTCGGTTTAAGCCGTAACAAATTACGCGATACAGTAATGCAGGGTGATGTACCAGGCGTTGTTAAAGCAAGCTGGTAAGGAGCGACTATAATGAGTATGCAAGATACCGTTGCCGACATGTTAACGCGTGTTCGTAACGCTCAAATGGCAAAGAAACAAGTTGTTTCTATGCCTTCTTCTAAGTTGAAGGTTGCTATTGCAAACGTTCTTCAACAAGAAGGTTATATTTCAAATGTAGAAGTTGCTCAAGAAGATGCAAAAGCTACTTTGACTATTACGTTAAAATATTTCGAAGGCAAACCAGTTATCGAAACTGTGAAGCGCGTAAGCCGTCCTGGTCTACGTCAGTATCGCGGTAAAGATGCACTTCCAAGCGTTAAGCAAGGTTTAGGTATTGCAATTGTTTCTACAAGCAAAGGCATCATGACTGATCGCGCTGCACGTGCTGCGGGCGTTGGTGGTGAAGTTATTGCTTTTGTTTCTTAATAGGTGATTCCTCATGTCTCGTGTGGCTAAAGCCCCAGTAACTGTACCTAATGGTGTAACAGTTACTCAGAACGGCCGGCAGGTCGAAGTGAAAGGCACTAAAGGTACATTGTCTTTCAACCTGCATGCGCTGGTCGAGCTAAAACAGGAAGAAGGTAAACTTCAACTTGCTCCAGTTAAAGAGTCGAAAGATGCTTGGATGCAAGCTGGTACTGCTCGCGCTGTATTGAACAACCTTGTAAAAGGTGTTAGCGAAGGCTTCGAACGTAAGTTACAGCTAGTTGGTGTTGGTTACAAAGCAGCAGTTAAAGGCACTGTCGTTAACCTTGCTTTAGGTTATTCACACCCAATTGACTACGCTTTACCAGAAGGTGTAACAGCGGAAACTCCAACTGCAACTGAAATCATTTTGAAATCAGCAAACAAGCAGTTGTTAGGTCAAGTAGCAGCGGAAATCCGTGCATACCGTTCTCCTGAACCATATAAAGGTAAAGGTGTTCGTTATTCGGATGAAGTTATTCTTCGTAAAGAAGCTAAGAAGAAATAAGGCGCGAGGTTCTTATGAACGAAAAGAAACAAACCCGTTTGCGTCGTGCAAAAAGCACACGCTTGCACATTCGTGCATTGGGTGCGACTCGTTTGTGTGTAAACCGCACTCCGCGTCACATCTATGCTCAAGTTATTTCAGCAGATGGTGGCAAAGTTTTAGCGCAAGCTTCAACTTTAGATGCATCTTTGCGTAGTGGTGCGACTGGTAATATCGATGCAGCAACTAAGGTTGGTGCTTTAATCGCAGAACGTGCTAAAGCAGCTGGCGTTACTAAAGTTGCATTTGACCGTTCTGGTTTTAAATATCATGGTCGTATCAAAGCCTTGGCTGATGCTGCTCGTGAAGGCGGCTTGGAGTTCTAATCATGGCGAAAGTTGAACAAAACGAAGGTCTCGTTGAAAAGCTGGTTGCCGTTGATCGTGTAGCCAAAGTTGTTAAGGGTGGTCGTATCTTCTCTTTCACAGCATTAACTGTTGTGGGTGATGGTAATGGTCGTGTAGGTTTTGGTCGTGGTAAAGCGCGTGAAGTTCCAGCTGCTATTTCTAAAGCACTTGAAGCTGCACGTCGTAACATGATTACTGTAGACCTTGCGGGGACTACTTTACAACACCCTGTGAATGCTCGTCATGGTGCAAGCCGTGTATACATGCAACCTGCTTCAGAAGGTACTGGCGTAATTGCTGGTGGCGCGATGCGTGCTGTTCTCGAAGCTGCAGGTGTACATAACGTACTTGCTAAATGTTATGGTTCTACAAATGCTGCTAACGTAGTAAACGCAACATTCAAAGGTTTGCGTGATATGACTTCTCCTGAGAAAGTCGCTGCGAAACGTGGTCTTTCAGTAGAACAAATTCAAGGGTAATCAATCATGAAAACGATTAAAGTTACCCAGACTAAATCTTCTTCGCATCGTTTAAAAAATCATAAACTTTGCTTACAAGGTCTAGGTCTGCGTCGTATTGGTCATACTGTAGAAGTGCAAGATACGCCTTCTAACCGTGGTATGATCAACAAAGTTTACTATATGGTTAGTGTAGAGGAATAAGCCATGACTCTGCGTTTAAATGAACTTGCACCTGCTGAAGGTGCTAAGCGTGAAAATCGTCGTCTAGGTCGTGGTATCGGCTCTGGCGTTGGTAAGACTGGTGGTCGTGGTATCAAGGGTCAAAACTCACGTAAAAGTGGTGGTACTCGTCCAGGCTTTGAAGGCGGTCAAACAGCGTTATATCGTCGTTTACCAAAATTCGGTTTCACTAGCCAAATCGCTTTGAAAACTGCTGAAGTACGTTTGTCTGAATTGAATAAAGTTGAAGGTGATGTAATTAGCCTTGAAACTTTAAAAGCTGCGAACGTTGTTCGTCGTGATCAAATTCGTGCTCGCATCGTTCTTTCTGGTGAAATCACTCGCGCATTCACTGTTCAAGGTGTTGTGTTGACTAAAGGCGCTAAAGCTGCTGTTGAAGCTGCTGGCGGTAAAGTCGAGGAGTAATCTCGAGTGTCTATGACTCCTAGTTCTTCAGGTCATGTAAACATGATGAAAGGCCAACCATTTCATGTGAAATATCGTGAAATTATTCGTCGATTAATGTTTTTGATTGGCGCGTTATTGGTCTTTCGACTAGGAGCGCATATTCCGTTGCCAGGTATTGATAATATAGCGCTAGCACAGTTTTTTAAGGCGAATGAAGGTACCTTCTTAGGCTTATTTAATATGTTCTCTGGCGGTGCATTAGAACGCATGTCGATTCTAGCGTTGGGAATTATGCCGTACATTTCTGCATCGATTATCGTGCAGTTAATGTCTACGGTTGTTCCTTCGTTAGAAGCTTTGAAAAAAGAAGGCGAGCAAGGCAAACGAAAGATCAATCAATATACACGTTATGGCACCTTATTCCTTGCACTCGTGCAAGGTGTAGGGATGTGTGCTGGTTTGATCAGTCAAGGTATTACTTTGACATCAGGCTTAGCATTCTATGTTCCTGCAGTTACTTCGTTAGTTGCGGGAACAATGTTTCTGATGTGGTTAGGAGAGCAAATTACCGAACGTGGTGTTGGTAATGGTATCTCGATGATCATTTTTGCAGGTATTGTGGCAGGCTTGCCAAATCTTGTAATACAGTCGTTTACGTCTGTAGATAATGGTCAAGGTAGTTTAATTGGTTTGGCTGTATTTGGCTTACTCTCATTAGCCGTTTTAGCTGCGATTGTGTTTATTGAAAAAGCACAACGTCGTATTCCAGTGAACTATGCACAAAAGCAACAAGGTCGTCGTGTTTTTACTGCACAGCAAACGCATTTGCCATTAAAAATTAATATGGCAGGTGTGATTCCAGCGATTTTTGCAAGCTCATTGTTATTATTTCCAGCGAGCTTAGGGCAATGGTTAGGTAGTGCTGATCCAAATGCAGGGATTGTGAAGCGTAGTCTACAAGATCTGGCATTGGTGTTATCGCCTGGACAGCCGTTGTATTTAATGCTGTTTGGTGCGTTAATTATTTTCTTCTGTTATTTCTATACAGCGCTAGTATTTAGCCCAAAAGAAGTTGCAGAGAACTTAAAACGCAGCGGAGCATATGTGCCTGGTATCCGCCCAGGTGAGCAAACGGCTCGTTATTTAGATCATATTCTTAACCGTTTGACTTTTATTGGTGCAATTTACATTACTGTAGTGTGTTTAATGCCTATGGTGCTACAAAGTTCGTTTAGTATTCCATTTCATTTGGGTGGAACATCTTTACTGATTGTAGTTGTAGTAGTAATGGACTTTATGGCGCAACTTCAAGCGCACCTTACTTCGCATCAATATGATAATCAAACGTTAATGAGAAAAACGACTGCTCATCCTAAGGGATAAGCGCACTTAGAGGTTTCATCATGAAAGTACAAGCTTCTGTAAAGAAAATTTGTGGTAGCTGCAAAGTTATCCGTCGTAATGGGGTTATTCGCGTGATTTGTAGCGCAGAACCTCGTCATAAGCAGCGTCAAGGTTAATTTAATTAAGACCTGTTGATTTCAGTAGGCTAATTAGGTTATTATCCGCCCCTCAAGATTTTTGTGGGGCGGTTGATTATCTTGACTGCCTTTTTGGAGAAAATTGAATGGCTCGTATTGCCGGTGTAAACATTCCGGATAACAAGCATGCTGTTATCTCTCTCACGTATATTTTTGGTATCGGTCGCCACACTGCTAAGAACATCTTAGCAACTGTAGGTATTACTGAGACTACAAAAATCCGTGAATTAGATGATGCTCAGCTTGATGCGATTCGTGCAGAAGTTGCTAAGGTTCCGACCGAAGGTGATTTACGTCGCGAAATTTCCATGAACATTAAACGTTTAATGGATTTAGGCTGCTACCGCGGTCTTCGTCATCGTCGCAGCTTGCCTGTTCGTGGACAACGCACCAAAACTAACGCACGTACCCGTAAAGGTCCGCGCAAACCGATTAAAAAGTAAGATTTCTGGAAGCTAAAAGATGGCTAAAGATACTCGCACACGCAAGAAGGTCACTCGTACCGTCTCTGAAGGTGTTGCACACATTCACGCGTCTTTTAATAACACCATTGTAACGATTACCGATCGTCAAGGTAATGCATTGGCTTGGGCTACCTCAGGTGGACAAGGCTTCCGTGGTTCACGTAAATCAACTCCGTTCGCTGCTCAGGTAGCTGCTGAAGTTGCTGGTAAAGCAGCTTTAGATTACGGTTTGAAAAACCTAGACGTCCTTGTAAAAGGTCCTGGTCCAGGTCGTGAGTCTGCGGTTCGTGCATTAGGCGCAGTGGGTTATAAGATTAACAGCATTACCGATGTGACACCAATTCCTCACAACGGTTGCCGTCCACCTAAAAAACGTCGCGTGTAAGGAGAAACATTCATGGCTCGTTATATTGGTCCAAAATGCAAACTCTCTCGCCGCGAAGGGACAGACCTGCAACTTAAATCAGGCGTTAAACCGTTTGATGTAAAAACCAAAAAACACAATAAAGCACCTGGTCAACATGGTCAGGCTCGTGGTGGTAAGCAATCTGAGTATTCACTACAATTACGTGAAAAACAAAAAGTACGTCGTATGTACGGTGTGTTAGAGCGTCAATTTAGTAACTACTATAAAGAAGCAGCTCGTGTTAAAGGCGCAACTGGTGAAAACTTGTTGAAATTGCTTGAAAGCCGTCTTGATAACGTAGTTTATCGCATGGGTTTTGGTTCTACACGTTCAGAAGCTCGTCAGTTGGTATCTCACCGTTCTATTACTTTAAATGGTCGTCGTGTAAATATTGCGTCTATTCAAGTAAAAGCGGGTGATGTAATTGCAGTGCATGAAGGTGCTAAACAACAATTGCGTATCAAAAACGCGATTGAATTAGCTGCTCAACGTGGTATCCCTGCTTGGATGGAAGTTGATCATTCTAAGTTGGAAGGTACGTTTAAAGCTGCACCAGATCGCTCTGATTTACCTGCTGAAATCAACGAAAGCTTGATTGTAGAATTGTATTCTAAATAATCCTTGAGGTAGCAATAAATGACGCGTACTGCAAACGAGTTTCTAACTCCGCAAGCGATCAAGGTCGAAGCGGTGAGCGGGACCTCGGCAAAAGTGATTCTTGAGCCTTTAGAGCGTGGTTTTGGCCATACTCTAGGTAATGCTTTACGTCGCATTCTATTGTCTTCTTTACCTGGCGCTGCTGTGGTTGAAGTTGAGATAGAAGGCGTCGAGCACGAGTACAGTACTTTAGAAGGCTTGCAGCAGGACATCGTCGAGCTCTTGCTGAACCTAAAAGGATTGTCTATTAAGCTGTTCGATCAAAATGAAGCATATTTAACATTAGAGAAGCAAGGTGCAGGTGACGTAACAGCAGCTGACCTTCGTTTACCTCATAATGTTGAAGTGGTTAACCCTGATCATTTAATCGGTACTTTGAGTTCTTCTGGTTCATTGAAAATGCGCCTTAAAGTAGCTCAAGGTCGTGGTTATGAGACATCTGACTCTCGTTTCCCAGAAGGTGAAACACGCCCAGTAGGTCGTTTACAGTTAGATGCTTCTTATAGCCCAATCAAGCGTGTTTCTTACACAGTAGAAAATGCTCGTGTAGAACAGCGTACCGATCTTGATAAGTTAGTGATCGATCTTGAGACTAACGGAACTGTTGATCCAGAAGAAGCTATCCGCAAAGCGGCAACTATCTTGCAACAACAAATTGCAATTTTTGTTGATCTTCAGAAAGATCAAACTCCTGTCGCTCAAGAACCTCGCGAAGAAGTTGACCCAATTTTGCTTCGTCCAGTAGATGATCTCGAGCTTACTGTTCGTTCTGCTAACTGTTTGAAGGCAGAAAATATTTACTACATTGGTGATCTTGTTCAACGTACTGAAGTTGAGTTGTTAAAAACTCCTAACTTAGGTAAAAAATCGTTAACAGAGATCAAAGATGTTTTGGCATCGAAAGGTTTACAACTCGGCATGCGTTTAGAGAACTGGCCACCAGCTAGTCTCCGTATGGATGACCGATTTGCCTATCGTAGCCGTTAATTAAGTAGGACTATCACCATGCGTCATCGTAATAGTGGTGTGAAATTAGGCCGTACAAGCAGCCACCGTAAGGCGTTGTTTCAAAACTTAACAAATGCTTTAGTAGAGCACGAGTTAATTAAGACAACTTTGCCTAAGGCGAAAGAACTTCGTCGTGTTGCTGAGCCTTTAATCACTTTGGCTAAAAACGATACTGTTGCAAACCGTCGTTTAGCGTTTGCTCGTACTCGTTCAGCAGCAACTGTTGGTAAATTATTTACCGTTCTTGGCCCTCGTTACAAAGAACGTAACGGCGGTTATCTTCGTGTTCTTAAAGCGGGTTTCCGTGCAGGTGATGCTGCACCGATGGCTTACGTTGAACTCGTTGACCGTGAAGTAAAATAATACTTCTACGTGTAGAACAGTCAGTTGTTCCAAAAAAGGTCGGTTTATTCCGACCTTTTTTATTGTCTATTTGAAACAGCAAATATTGATCATTTGTCTTCGAGAGGCATGTATATCATCCTAATTTTTAGCTAAAGATGGCTCATGAAAAAGTTGGAACTGTATGACTTGTCTTTTGTGTAGAGTTCCATAACTAAAAAATTTGAAGACATGATGATCTTCGAAAAATGCATTAGGTTGTTATAAGATATATTTTAAAAACACCTAAATCCAAGTAAAAATCTCAAGATTTTTCCCTTATGTTTCTTAAAAATGTCCCGAACTGATATGAAAAAGCCGATGAATGAATAAACTTGACATTGTGTATTGTCAAATTTGTGCTTTAATAAAGTCATGGTTTATACAGGGTATAAAAAAAATGGAAAAGCAAGTTGATGTATTAATTATTGGTGCAGGTATCTCTGGAATTGGGTTGGCTGTGCATCTTTCTAAAAACTCTCCACAACGTAACTTTGAGATTTTAGAGCGTCGTGATAGCTTTGGTGGGACTTGGGATTTGTTCCGTTACCCTGGTATTCGTTCTGATTCGGATATGTCGACTTTTGGTTTTAATTTTAAACCGTGGGCAAAAGATAAAGTATTGGCAAGTGGCGCTGAGATCAAGGGCTATTTAAGCGATGTGATCAGTGAAAATCAGTTAAAAGATAAAATTCGCTTTGGCCATCGTGTTATTTCAGCAAACTATGATTCTACAAAGAAAAAATGGTTAGTTGAGATCGAAGATAACAATAAGAAAAAACAAAATTGGTCTGCAAATTTTGTCATCGGTTGTACCGGTTACTATAACTATGATCAGGGTTATGCACCTAAATTCCCGAAACAAGAAGATTTCAAAGGTCAGTTTATTCACCCACAACATTGGCCAGAAAATTTAGATTATACGGGTAAGAAAGTGGTGATCATTGGTAGTGGTGCAACTGCAATTACGCTTGTACCTTCAATGGTGAAAGGTGGAGCAGAGCATGTCACAATGTTACAGCGTTCACCCACTTATATTGCTACGGTTCCTTCAATTGACTTTATTTATGAGAAAACACGTAAATTTATGTCTGAGGAAACGGCGTATAAATTTACTCGTGCACGTAATATTGGTATGCAACGTGCTATTTATGCATTAGCTCAAAAATATCCGAAAACTGTACGTCGTTTATTGTTGAAAGGAATTGAATTACAGCTTAAAGGTAAAGTGGATATGAAACACTTTACGCCAAGCTACAACCCTTGGGATCAACGTCTGTGTGTGGTACCAGATGGCGATTTATTCAAGGCATTACGTGAAGGTAAGGCAAGCGTTGAAACGGATCAAATTGAAAAGTTCACAGCCAATGGTATTCAATTGAAATCGGGTAAACACCTTGAAGCAGATATTGTGATTTCAGCAACAGGTTTGGAAATCCAGATCTTGGGTGGTGTGAAAGGCACAATTGATGGCAAGCCAATGGATACTTCTCAACACATGCTGTATCAAGGCGTGATGGTGAGTGATGTCCCTAACCTGGCGATGATTATTGGTTATATCAATGCTTCATGGACATTAAAGGTTGATATTGCAGCTGATTATATCTGTCGCTTAATCAATCATATGGATAAAAATGGTTTTGATGAAGTGATTGCACATGCTGATCCTTTACAGCGTGAAAATGATACAATCATGGGTAAAATGTCTTCTGGTTATATCGCACGTGCAGCTGATGTAATGCCTAAACAAGGTAAACAAGCACCGTGGAAGATCACCAATAATTACCTAGCTGATCGTAAAGAACTGAAAGATGCTAAGTTTAATGACGGGGTTTTAGAATTTCATAAGCGTGGCGATCAAACAAATCGTAAGCCAAAATTAGTCTCATAAGTTTTTGCTTGAATGTTTTTAAACCCTATGCAGTTGCATAGGGTTTTTATTTGAGTGGCTATTTAAATATCAAAAATATCGCGTATATTTAGCGCAATAACATTTAAAACAGGGATGACTGAGTGAAAAAGCTATTAATCTTGGGGACATTATTATTCAGTACATTTGTTTTTGCTGATGATGTAAAACAGAAAGAAGTTATTGCTCAAAAATTGGTATCTGTAGATGGAACCGAACAAGGTTTACAAAACACTGATAAAATGATTTTAGAGCAAATCCGAATGCGTTTGCCTAAAGATATACCTGAAAATTTTTACGTAGATTTGATCAAAAATTTAAATAGTGAACAGCGTAAGCAATTCATTATTCAACGCTATGTTGAAACATTTAGTCAAAAGGAATTACAAGCTGCATTAACCTTTTATCAATCTACAGAAGGGAAAGCATGGGCTAAAAAAGCCAGTGAGATAGGAAGTGAAGTTGCACATTTCACTACGCAAAATGCACGTACTGCTTTGAATGTCACTATGCAGCAACATATTGATAATCCAACGGTAAAGCAACTAATGGCACGAATGAATCCAACGCCTACGCCAGCTCAAACAACTGAAAAATCTGAAACTAAATAAATAAAAAAGGATCGTGTAATTAAACACGATCCCTTTAAATTTCCAATTTATGTTTAAAGTGTACGGGAAATCAACTCTTTCATGATTTCATTGGTACCTGCATAAATACGGTTGGCTCGGTTGTCGATATAGGCACGGGCAATTGGATATTCCAGCATATAACCATAACCGCCATGGAGTTGTAGGCAATCATCTACAACTTTTGAGAACATATCTGAAATTTTGTATTTGGCTGCTGCTGCTGCATCCACACCTAAGCTTTCTTCGAGTTGTAATTCCATACAACGATCTAAATAAGTACGGCAGAAATCAATTTCAGTACGTAATTCAGCTAATTTAAACCGTGTATTTTGGAAGGTACTAATGGCTTTGCCAAATGCTTTACGATCTTTGGTGTATTGAACAGTATGCGCAAATGCTGCTTCTGCACCTGCTTGGCAAATAATCGCAACCAACATACGTTCCCAAGCCAGTTCTTTCATCAACATGATGAAACCCATACCTTCCATACCAAGTAGGTTTTCCTTAGGTACTCGTACGTTGTCGAAGAACAATTCGCAAGTATCTTGCCCTTTCATTCCGATTTTATTCAAAGGTTTACCTTTACTAAAACCAGCACGATCAGCTTCAACGATGATTAATGATAAATTTGCTGAGCCTTTTTCATTGTTGCCTGTTTTACAGACGACAATTGCCATGTCACAAAGGTAGCCATTGGTAATGAAAATTTTTGAACCATTAATGACATACTCATCGCCATCAAGCACAGCTGTAGTACGAACTGCTTGAAGATCTGAACCCGTACCTGGTTCAGTCATTGCAATCGCTGTAACTGTTTCACCTGTTGCCATTTTTGGCAACCAATTTTGTTTTTGTTCCTCATTACCAAAGTTATTGACATAATTGGCAACGATGTCTGAGTGTAATGAGAAACCTGTACTTGAGTCCATTGCATAAGCTTGTTCTTCAATGAGAATCATACTGTACAAACGATCAACCCCAGAGCCACCATATTGTTCTGGCATGGTGGTACAGAGTAAACCTAGTTCACCTGCTTTGTTCCATAAGTCACGGTCAACATGCTGTTGTTTCTCATATTTCTCAATATTTGGAACAACTTCTTTTTCATAAAATTTACGTACAGTTTCACGAAATGCTTCATGCTCAGAAGTAAATAGCTTACGTGGGAGCATACTTGGAATTGGACGAATTGCACCTGATTGCATTTGTTATTTTTTCCCTAGAGTGTTGGATTTAAACATTCATTGCCACGATACAAGAAATTGAAAATAGTGAACAATGTGATCAATGCTCAATTTGATTGATGTATTTGGTCACTTGAGAAAAAACGCTGCGAAGTTAATAGGGGATCGAGTACACTATGACTATAAAATTGTTGCATAGTGGAACAAATAATGTCTGATGAAATAAGTTTGGAAGAACGTAAGGTCGTTTATCGCGCACGTCGTGGTTTAAAAGAAATTGATGTGTATTTCGATCCTTATGTTAAAAACTATTATTTAACCGCCGATGCTGGTGAAAAGGCGCTATTTGCAGAGTTGGTTGATCAAGAAGATCCAGACTTATTGGATTGGTTTATGGAAGTGGGTGAGCCACCTCGTGCTGAGTTAAAAGATTTTATTTTAAAATTAAAACATTATGTTCATGGCTAATCGTGTTTTTGAGTTGCAATACAGTCGATTTTCGCTTGTATTGCAACTTTCTGTTTTTGTCACTGTTCTAATTTTAGCCTACCAATTGCTAGCTCTTTCATTTTGGCTGCTTAGCCTTGTTGTGATGGTTTTATTTTGGTTTCTGTTGTTACGGCGTCCTTTAATAAAGCGTTTTGAGTATTTGGATCATCAGCATTGGTCATTTGAGTTTGTGGATACTTCTATCGCAATCCAAGGTCGAACAATCACTAAAATTATTGATCACCAAGCCTATATTACGATTTATTTTTCTGATACTCAGTACCAACCTTTAACGATTTGGTGGGATCAATTGTCAATTTCGCAGTGGAAAAACTTAAAATTATTAATAAAAATGCTTTAATTGTTGGACAATTCTACAACTGTATATAATTAATTATATGTTTATTTTCAATCTTTTATGTTGGTTTTACTTTGCGTTCATTTAAATTGTTAGATTAAATATTCTAGAATTTCGTGAAAATATAAATTGTCAGACAATCTGACCATCAACTTGTATTCATTTTCGTTAAAGTACAAACACCAACGTAAAGTGTGGTGGAAGTCCAAAGTAATGGAAATTCCAACATGGTCGTTTCTGGTGATTGCAATTGTTTTTGCAATTGTTATAGGAAGAGCAGCAACTTTACTCAAGGATTACTTTCAACAAAACTAAAAGATAAAGAGTTTCACGTTTTTACCAGTTAATAAGTAGCATGTGCTGAACCGTCGCAATGCTACTTTTTTTTGCCTAAAATTTTTGTATTTTCAACTCTCTGTCAATTCGCTTATCTGTGAATTGTGTCAGAATGCACATGTTAAATTAGAGCAATTACTCTTTAATTCAAGTATTGCATCTGATAAGGTACGTCTAAAAGGAAAAACAAATTAATTAGAGGACAGGAAGAATGTCTAAATTCCAAAAAATGGGACAGGGTGTGGCGGTTGCGTTACTCACAACATCAATATTATCAGGGTGTTCACAAATCATTAAAACAGGGGCTAATGTCGCATTAAGTTTTAGTGAGAATCATATTGTTCCACCAATTTTGGCGATGGATGACGCCGAAATGGTGTGTAATTCAGGTAATGCCTTAACTCCAGCGGTGATGTCAACCAAGGATATGGGTGCTGATCCAACACGTATGGCGGTGTTATTGTATACCTCAGCAGGTATTTGTGCTGAAAATAAAGCCTTAGAAGCGGAACTCCGCTATTTGCGTGCTTCGAAAGCAGGTCAAGTTTCTGAAGCTCAAGATGCTCGTATTGAACAAAAACGTTGGGCGGGGATTGCTGCTGAACGTCAATATGCAGGTTATCAACTTTTTGCAAATCGTTGGGAATCAAAATATAAATATAAATTGGGTGATTCATGCCCAACAATGCGCAATGATTTAGATCAGACAGTTTACCTTTTAGGGATGGTAAGTGGTCTGCAAGCGATGACCAATGATATTAACTCTGGTGGCGCGATTAATGTCCCGAAAGATATTGCGGGTATTGTTGAGCGTGGCATGACCTGTTTGGATAATGAAAAATTCTGGGGCGCGCCGATGGCGACGCGAGCAGTGATTTGGACTTTATTACCAGGTGCGGGTGACGGTAAACCTGAACCTTATGCAACCATGAAAGAATCAATGCAAATTGGTGAGAAAAAAGGTGTTCGTTTATCACATGCATTATATGCAGTTGCTGCACAAGCAAGTGGCGATGATGCCAAACTGCGTGATGCTTTCCGTTCTTATGCTGCTGCAACAGGTGAAGACAAACCAGTAAATCCTCAATTTAGATTGATCGATAAGATGGCTGGCTTGATGGTCCGTGGTATAGCTGATCGTTATTGGACTGAAAATACAGGTGTACGTTCTGATGATGAAGGTTTGACTTCTTTCTGGGACGATAAGAAAGAAAGTTCATCTGAATTGGATGCTTTATTTGATGGTGGAGATGGCGCATCAGCACCAGCAGAGTAAACTTGAATTAAACGACCTTTTACAAGTGAAACATTTAAACTGGTAAAAGGTCAGTTTTTTCATGGGGTGGTAATGGATGAAAGATCACGTATGGATACCGAAAGTTATTTTAATCGCTGTATGTGTTTCTATATCAGCGTGCTTGCAAGTATTTGCAGATCACTTCATTTATTGGAAACCTAGTTTATTCGCTGAGTTTTGGCGTTTATGGACTGCACATTGGGTTCATGTTGGATGGATGCATTTTTTCTTAAATATGCTGGCATTTGCATGTTTACCTTTTATTTTTCCTCATGCTCGTAATTGGCACTTATGTATTCTGCTTTTAATCCTTCCTCCCTTTATTAGTCTTATCTTTTATTTCTACTTACCTTATATCGATGCATATGCTGGTCTTTCTGGCGTGTTGCATGGATTATATGTTGCTGTTGGTCTCGTGTATCTGAAATATCCCAAAGAAAGAAAATTTGCCTTATTGGTCTTGTTGCTGATCTCAGCAAAATTAATATGGGAAAATACTTTTGGCCAGACGGGTACTGCACAGTTAATTGGTAGTCCTGTTCTGACAGAAGCTCATTTGATTGGTGCGATTGGTGGTTTGTTCTGTGGGTTAGGTTATTCATTGTTAAGAAGGATAGAGAGAGAACATATAAGTTGATAAAAAAAACCAACAAAAAAATGATTGTAGTCATTCTTTTTTGGGAAAGATTGCTGCAAATTTAGGCGGTTAAAAGGGATTGGTTACGAAGAGGGTAAATTCACTTATCTATCAACCATGGACATCGCATGATTCAACATCTTTGGATGGGTGTTGATAACAATAAACTGGAATATACATGCAAAATGATCAAGAGAAAAAGTCTGGATTAGCCCGACTGGGTTATATCTGGAATGATTGGATATCAACATTCATCATTCTTGCTTTGTTGCTAATGACTTTGCTTATTGGTACTGGCGAGATGATTCACGGTCAAATGCTCCGTATGGGGGAGCGTTTGTATGGTGATGAAAAAATAGGAATGCAGTATTCGTTTTTACGAGCTGAACCTGAAAAACCATCTTGTGATCGACATCCTAATATTGAAGCGCAAGTTCAAGAGCAGATGAAAGCAAATGCTGCTGATGAGTTTGCAAGTATGTTTGGTACAGCATCTGAATCAGATGTACGCGCTTCTTTATTAGCTGCACAACAACAGTGTGAAGAAAAATATCAGTTCTATGATAAAGCAATGAAGCACTTGGAAGCTCATCCAAGTATTCGTACTTATCGTCAAGTTGAAACCACTTTCTTTGGTATTTTTAAGTTAGGTTCTGAAAATCAGACTGTACTTTTACTGATCATGGTGTTGTTCACCTCTATCACAGCTTCTTTACGTTATCACCACATCGGTTTACGTGCACCTAAGACGAAGATGGACTATCGTGTCTATTCAGCATTTATGGTTGCAGGTAATGCCTTACTGAGTTTATCGACAATTAGTCAATATAACTCGTTGCTGAATTCTGGCGTAGAATTGACTACGAAGACATTGGCGATTTCATGGTTATGGATAGCACTCTTTGTCTCTTTAACCGTAATCAGCTTAGTGCAATTATTTTTAATTCCTAAAACAGCGCAACCTAAAGGTAATTTTGGTTTGGCGGTGCTGAGCGTACCATTGTATGCACAAATGTCACTGATCACGGGGATAATCTTTACTTTCTTCATGGATTATCCAATGGGGCAAGGGATCTACTTGGGAATTATTGTTGAGTTCTCTGGTATTTTCTTAAACCTTGCATTGTTTATTTGGGCAGGTATGTTACTGACCCAAACGCGTGTGATGGATTTATTCTTAAATATCCTGCGTCCGTGGAATCTAGCACCTGAAACTTTAACTTGGTTAATCTTAATTGCAGCGGCAATTCCAACAGCATATACAGGCGCTTCTGGTATTTTCGTTATTGCCGCAGGTGCAATCATTTATAAAGAGGTTTGGAACTCTGGTGCGCGCCGTCAATATGCATTAGCTGTATCGGCAATGTCGGGTTCTTTAGGTGTGGTGATTCGTCCATGCTTACTTGTAATTTTGATTTCAATGCTAGATAGCCGCCATGTAACGTCTACAGAATTATTTGATCATGGTATCTATGTTTTCTGGTTAACTGCATTTATTTTCCTTGGCGTTTCATTGATTCTTGCTGAAGAAAAGTTCCGTGTTGCTTCACCAAAAGTTGCTGTACCTGGAATGTTACGTGCATGTGTACCTGTGATTCCTTATGTAATCATTGGTTTTGCAGTTGTGATGTTCTATAAACTTGCGTTAGATACATCAATCAATGAATTTACAGCGCCAATGATTTTACCATTGGTGTTGATTGCAATGATTTTGTTTGACAAATTGTTTGCAGCAAAACTTGCACCAGCTCCAGTTATTGATGCAAAGCATGAGGCGTTAGTTCTTGAACATGAACAGAAATCAGACTTCTTAAAAACCCATGATCCTCATGGTGGTAAGAGTTTTGGTTTTGGTGGAGCATTACGTTTTGCAACTTCAGAAACAGTGGGTCATATCGGTGCCTTGATTCTACTGATGGCATTATCTGCGAGCGTTGGTGGTTTAATCGAGCGTGCTGAAGTGGTTGAGTTATTACCAACTCACTTGGATAATATCTATATTTCTCTTGCCTTTATTGCAATATTACTTGCAATTATTGGTATGACTACAGATCCATTTGGTGCGGTAATCTTAGTTGCTGCGACAGTAGCGCCAGTTGCTTATGAGAACGGTATTCATCCGATTCACTTCTGGATGATCGTATTGGTTGCATTCGAATTTGGTTATGTAACACCACCTGTTGCATTAAACCACTTGCTGACACGACTCTCAGTCGGGGATGAAGAGGTATCGGCTGCTGATAAGGAAGCGAAAGAGAAATACACAAGTTTCTATTATCGTTATGAGCGTTGGTTATTACCGATTATCGTATTGTTCTCATCTTTAGTGTTGGTGACTTATGCACCATATATCTTCCAAATGTTTGGTTGGTATAAACACTAAGTGTTGAAATAAAAAAGCACCTTCGGGTGCTTTTTTATTTCTCAGATTTAAAATGCTTTAGATATTATTAATGTTGATAAGTTATTTTTAAAAATCAAATATTTTAGCGTTGAATCATTTTCTTTTGACGTTGAGTCAATGGACTACATAATAAAATTGCCAGCAAAATAATACAAAATCCAATCACGCTGTATAAATCAGGTACTTCATTCCACAGCAAAAAGCCCCAAATACCCGCAAAGATAATCGCCATATAGTTGACTGGTGCGATCTGCCCAGCAGGAGCAAGACGGTAGGCATGTGACATAAAAATCTGGCTGATGTTTGCCAGTATACCTGCACCAATTAAAAACAATAATTCCTGTAAATGATAAGGTCGCCATACCCAAAACATGGGAATTACTGAAAGCAGGGAGCCAATCATGCAAAAGTAAAACACAATACGCTCAGGCGGCTCGGTCTGGGTGAGTGCCCGAACCGTGACAAAGGCCATTGATGCAAGTAAGCTTGAGGCGATACCAATCACAGAAATCCAGTTCAGTAGACCTTGATCGGGTTTAGCCACACAGAACACCCCAATAAAGCCGAGTCCCGCGGCACAAAGCATAGCAATGGTGATTTTTTCTTTTAGAAATAACCATGCAATAACTGGAATAAAAATTGGGGAAGAGTAGGTAAAT
Source organism: Acinetobacter sp. WCHA39 (assembly GCF_002165385.1). Classification (NCBI taxonomy): domain Bacteria; kingdom Pseudomonadati; phylum Pseudomonadota; class Gammaproteobacteria; order Moraxellales; family Moraxellaceae; genus Acinetobacter; species Acinetobacter sp. WCHA39. The sequence goes on along the minus strand of NZ_NHRP01000016.1, from coordinate 17,646 downwards.
ACCATAGCATTGGATAATTTCAGGTGGGCAATCGCATAGAAAAAGCCATACATTGCAGCCAGTCCAACAATACTACGCCAACTATGCATCCATAGTTTTTCTGTTTTTACAAAGCCAATACCTTGTTTAAAAATAAAAGGCAGAAACAGGATGAGTCCGACCACGTTGCGGAAAAATACAATTGTATAGTTATCAACCGTATGTGATGCATAACGAATACAGATACCCATGATCGAAAAGAGAAGGGCCGAGGTTGTTAGGCAACCAATCGCAAGTAAAAGGTTACGATTAGTTTGAAGTGAATTCATATTAGACGCGAGGCTTTGAGACTAAAGTTATTCTATGCTTCTCAACGGATGAAAGAAATGTGCTTTTAAACTGGATTTTAGATTTGTTGAGTGACTTATATCTATCATACCGCAATCAGTGTAAATACAAACTTATGAGGGTCTGTATGAAAAATCGCGATTAGAAATATGAGATTGATATTTCAATGAGTAAAAAGCTTTAAATTGGATTAAAGCTTTTGTTGTTTTAAGATTTATGTTGTGCGGAGATTTGAGCCTCCAAAAGTTTAATTTGATCTTCTTTGAGCTTAATTAAAGTATCAACATCATTATTTTGTTGTTTCAAGTCACGCTGTTGGTCGTGCAGTTGCTGTTGAATATCATCTAGCTTTGCAATCTCTTCTTTGGCTAAACTGTCATTGCTAGGAAGTGGTGATTTGACAACTGACTCTTCGACTAATTGTATTGGTGCAGCAACTGCACTGCTCGCCGTATTTATATTTGGACTAACAGTTGTTTCTGCTTTGGATATAATTGTTTTTTCGGCAATTGGTTGTGTAGCTGTGCTTGTCGATTGCTGATCTTTTTGTGATAAAAACCATTGAATTGCAAGAAACAAAACCACAACAACGCTAATTCCACCAATTATCATCCATAATAATTTGGAATTTTGAGTTTGGTATGTGGACATCATTTTTAACCTTCTAGTCAAAATGACGAGGTTTGAATTGTATCACCCCAATTTCATCTGGCTCAGCGGTTTGTTGCTCTTCCACGTGGGTCGGGCGTTTTTCGCTATAAGCACATTCGATACATTCAATCCACTCGTCATCCACAGTGATGATCTTAACCACACGATCTAAGGCGCCACATTTAGGGCACTTTGCACCCGCGATGAACTGTCTTTTCATGTCAGTTAATTACCACCCTGTGAACAATAATGACGTAGTTTAAGCGGTTTTATTGGTGTTCGTCCAACCTTGATGGCGTAATAATGCATCTATTTTTGGTTCTCTTTTTCGGAAATTGCGAAATGCATCAATTGCAGTATCTTTTCCGCCAACTGCTAGAATAAACTTTCTAAACTCTTTGCCTGTCTCAGTGTTAAAAATACCTTCACTTTCGAAGCGATCGAAGGCATCACTCGCTAAAACCTCTGCCCATTTATAAGAGTAATAGCCTGCCGCATAACCGCCTGCAAAAATATGGCTGAAACTGTGCTGGAAACGGTTATAAGGTACCGCAGGAACCACGGCAAATTTATCGCGAATATCGTCCAATGTCGCTTGGATTTGCTGACTGTTTAAGGCAGGTGCCTGACGGTGAATGCTTAGGTCAAACAATGCAAATTCAATCTGACGCAAGGTTTGCATGCCTGATTGAAAGAAACGCGCATTGAGTAACGCAGACAGCAATTCTTGTGGCAAAGTTTGCTTGGTTTCAGTGTGTTCGCTGAGTACGTCTAAACTTTCATTATCCCATGCCCAGAATTCCATAAACTGGCTTGGTAATTCAACCGCATCCCAAGCCACGCCGTGTGTGCCTGCAACTGAGATGTTATCTACTTCGGTCAACATATGGTGTAAGCCATGTCCAAATTCATGGAATAAAGTAATGACTTCATCGTGAGTCAATAGTGCAGGTTGATCGCCAATCGGTGGGGTAAAGTTACACACCATATAGCAAATTGGTTTTTGTAGACCATTGGCCGTTTGCACACGAGAACGGAAACCACTCATCCATGCGCCACCGCGTTTGCCGTTACGGGCATATAAGTCAAAATAGAAACCACCGACCACTTGACCTTGATCTGCAATTTCAAAATAACGTACATCATTTTGCCAAACAGGGGCTTGGCGTTCGATGATTTGAATACCATAAAGACGTTGCACGATCTGGAATAAACCGTCCACCACTTTTGGCGCAGGGAAATACGGTTTAAGCGCTTCTTGAGAAAGATTGAATTGCTGCTGTTTCAACTTCTCAGAATAATAGGTTGCATCCCAAGGTTTGAGTTCCTCAATTCCATCTTGTTGTGCAATGCTTTTGAGTTCAGCAATTTCAGCCAGTGCAGGTGTACGCGCATGCTCTGCCAAATCCACTAAGAATTGATGAACAGTTTCAACATCAGGTGCCATTTTGCTGGCAAGGGAATATTCAGCGAAGTTATTAAAGCCAAGCAGTTGCGCCATCTCCTGACGTAAGCTCAGGATTTCCTCCATCACAGGTGTATTGTCAAATTCAGTCTTGTCGGACTGCTCAGATGCACGGGTTACATAAGCTTTGTAGAGTTCTTCTCTTAATTCACGATCATCGGCATAGGTCATAATCGCAAAATAAGCAGGGAAATCCAGTGTGGCAACGGCTTGCTCAAGCTCACGCTGTTGTCCATATTGTTTTAATAATTCAATGCTGCTTTGTGGCAGACCTATGAGTTGTTCTTCAGATAAAGGTTTAAAATAGGCTTGGGTAGCATCGAGTACATGGTTTGAGAAGTCTGAAGACAACTGGGATAAACGTGCTGAGATTTCTGCATAACGTTTTTTCGCTTCGCCTTGGAGTGCAACACCCGACAGTTGAAAATCACGTAGCGCCAGTTTAATCGCGCTTTGTTGTGCTTCGCTCAATGTTTGAAATACATTACTATCATGAATCTGCTGATAGGTTTGATACAACGCCGTGTGTTGTCCCAACTGAGTGTAGTATTCACTCAAACTTGGTAACAGTGCTTGATAGACTTCACGGGTTTCGGGATTGTTCATCACGGCATTGAGATGTGACAAAATGCCCCATGCTTCACTCATATTATTTTCAAGTTGATCAACTTCGGTCAATGTTGCCAGTTGGGCTTCAGTCCCTTGCGGAACTTCATTGAGTTGATTTAAGAAATTTTGACCGTTTTGAATGGTTTGTTCGATCTGTTGTTTTAAATCGGCAAGTTGAATTTGATCAAATTGAGGAAGGGGAAGTGTCGCTTGTTGGAGTGTCATTCTATTTTTGCCATATTCATCTTTAAACATAGTTATAGATGTAGGGCTTTGAGGGGGATAAATCAAGGTTGATTGATTATTTATTAGATGAGTATTTTGTTGTTCTATAAATTTTATTCATTGCTAACGCAGATATTTCAAGAGCAAAAAATTAGAGAGCCGAAGCTCTCTAATTAAATGTTATTCACTCTTGGTCTTGGCATTCGACTTTTTCTTTTTCACTTTCTTCTTTGGCTTTTCTTTGCTTTCAGACTTCGCAGAAGATTTTTTACCTGTTTTTTTGGTATAAGAATTAGAACTTGATTTGCTCTTATCCTTTTTCTTACGCACAGGCTTTTCGCCATCTTCACTAACTTTAGCTGTTGTCGATTGTGGTTTGCCAAATACCTCTTCAGTGGTTGAAGCACGATTTGAAGTATTGGTTCTTGGCGCTTTTTGACGAATTGTACGTCCCAAATGCGTCAGTTGTTGAACCAATTGGAAGTCAATCTTACGTTCTTCCAGATTTACGCCCGCCACTTGAATTTTGACTTCATCACCGAGGCTAAATGACTGTCCACGATTCTGACCAATCAAACTTTGGCTGGCTTGATCATACAGGAAGAAGTCTTCACCGAGCTGACTGACATGAATCATGCCATCGACATAGAGGTCTTTCAGCGTCACAAATAGACCAAACTCAGTCACCGCACTAATGATACCAACAAACTCATCGCCTAAATGCTGTTGCATATAATGGCACTTCAACCAAGTCGTCACACTACGTGATGCTTCATCGGCACGACGTTCAGTTTGTGAAAAATGCTCCCCTGCATCATCTAAAGCTGCACCAGACAATGGATAAGCTTTCTTATCGAGATAGGCTTTAATTGCACGGTGTAACAATAAATCTGGGTAACGACGAATTGGTGAAGTGAAATGCGTATAAGCTTCATAAGCAAGACCATAATGTCCTGCATTATTCGCACCATAATAGGCTTGCATCATTGAGCGTAATAACACTGCATGAATACTTGGCGCATCTAAACGATCTTTGGTCGCTTCAATCACGGCTTGGTAATCAGCTTGGGTTGGTTGCTCTGGGAATGGCAAACCGAGTAATTTGACAAAATCACGGACTTTTTGAATACGTGAGAATTCTGGTGCTTCATGTACACGATACAACATTGGAATATCATGTTCTAATGAGTATTCAGCTGCGGCAACGTTCGCCAATAACATGCATTCTTCAATCAGTTTATGCGCATCATTACGAGTACGTGGCAAGATTTCTTTAATGCCGCCCAACTCATCAAAGGTCATATAGGTTTCAATGGTTTCAAATTCCATCGCATGACGTTTGGCACGTAGTTCTTTTAGTGCCTGATAAAGCTGGAATAGGGTATTTAACGATTTATGAACGCTTTTATCTTGTGGAATGGCATCGGTTGCGCCGTCAAAATAAGCAGCCACCTGATTATAGGTCAAACGTGCTTTGGAATGCATCACCGCAGGATAGAACTCATAACCTGTGACTTTACCTGCACGAGACAACTTTAAATCGCAGACCATACACAGACGGTCAACATGTGGATTGAGAGAACACAATCCATTTGATAGTGCTTCTGGCAGCATTGGCAAAACAAAGTGTGGGAAATAAACCGATGTACCACGTTCTTCAGCTTCTTCATTTAAAGGTGAGTCTAAACGGACATAATGGCTCACGTCTGCAATTGCCACGACAACACGGTAACCACCACCTGAGCGTTTCTCTGCGAATACGGCATCGTCAAAGTCACGTGCATCTTCACCATCAATCGTGACGAGTGGTAAATCGCGTAAATCAACACGACCTTTGCGATCTTGTTCTGAAGGTTCTTTAAAACTTTCAGCTTCTTTAATGACGGCTTCTGGAAATTCATAAGGCAAACCAAATTCTAAAATGGTTTGCGGAATAATAATTTCAGTGTCAGCTTTGTCCGCCATCGACTGTACAACATGACCTGTCGCTAATTCTTCACGAGTCGGGTAATCATCAATCGCAACTCGCAGCATATCGCCAACTTTGGCATTGGCATGTTCAATCAATTCTTTTTCTAAGGTAATTGGTTGGTGCTGATTTGGATTGCTTGGCTGAATAAAGTATTCACCTTCATGTTCAGCGACTTTACCAATAATTTGTTTGACACGGCGTTGTACGACTTCGGTAATAAAGCCCCAAGCTTTACCTTTACGGTCAACAGAAGTTTGGCGTACTTTAACGCGATCACCATTAAAGACTAGACGTAATTCACGTTCAGGTAATAGTACATCATCCTGACCTGCGATATTTGCCGTACCTAGACCTTTACTATTGATATAGACCGTTGCTTCATGGCTTGGTAAATCGGTTGCAGGTTGGTATTTAAAACCATCTTTCATTAACTGACCGTCGCGAACCATTGCACTTAAACGATGATTCAATGCATCAATACTTTTTTGATCTGGGATATTAAAGTGATCAACTAGTTCTGCATGAGACTGTGCAGTTTTTAATTGTTCTAATGTAGTTAGAATAAGAGTTCGGCTAGGAATAGGATTATCGTAACGTTGCGCTTCTGCTTTTGCTTCGGGATCAACCCAATTTGTAGTCATATCGTTTCATTTCACATCTGGCAGATCGGTTTAGCATAAGTCATTCAAACTTTAACTGCACGTCAAAGATTGCAAGATTCTGTTTATTGTCCAATCTGAATAAAGGAGAGAACACTATATTAACAAGCGTTGAGCTAAAAAATGCCGAAAAAATATAAGAATTGGTTAAAAAACATTTGATTGATTTAAAAAAAAGAGAAAAAAACAGGATCATCCCTTGTGTAATTTGGTTTTAGTTTGTATTATTGCGCTCGTGTTACGGTGAGATGGGTGAGTGGCTGAAACCACATCCCTGCTAAGGATGCGTACGGGTAACTGTACCGAGGGTTCGAATCCCTCTCTCACCGCCACTTTACTTAAAGCGCTCATAGCTCAGCTGGATAGAGCACTTGGCTACGAACTAAGGGGTCGGGAGTTCGAATCTCTCTGAGCGCACCAACT